>JACQGV010000246.1 GCA_016199375.1 Chloroflexota bacterium
GCGGCAGCGCCGGGTCAGGGGGCGGGACCGGCGTCTGAGGGTGTGTCCCCAATCACTTTATCAGCGGCAAGGGATGCAAGCTCATTCGGTGCCAGGCCTAACAACTCCTCCAGCACCCACCTGTTGTCCTCGCCAAGGCAGGGCGCAGGGCCGCTAATCGTCACCGGCGTCCCCGAAAGACTGATCGGCACTCCCGGATACAGATGAGTTCCCACGTGGGCGCGGGCTACCTCCTGGAAGAAGCCGCGTTCCTGTAGATGGGGGTCGTCCGTGATCTCGGCGTTGGAGAGGACCGGGCCGGCTGCTATCCCCTTCTCTTGCAGCAGCTGCATGACTTCATAGCGATCACGCTGAGCCGTCCACTCCTCCACGACAGCGTCCAGCTCGACCGGATGCTTCAGGCGCGACGCCGCATCGTGGAACCTCTCGTCCTGTGCCAGGGCGGGCCTGCCGATGACCCCACAAAAGCGCTGCCACTCCTGGTCGGATGAGATGGTCATCGCCACCCACTGGTCTTGGCCCCTGCAGCGGTAGCAACCGTGGGGGGCATAGTCACGGTGGCGGTTGCCCCGGCGGGGCCTGACTCTCTTGTTCAGGAGATAGTCCATGAGAGCGCCACCGACGAACGGGGTTACCGCTTCTATGTGTGAGACCTCCACGTGCTGCCCCCTCCCGGTAACCTGCCGATGATGGAGCGCGGTAAGAATCGCGACTGCGCCGTTAAGGGCTACAAAGGGGTCGCCTCCGTTGCTCAGCAGAAGCGGCGATCCGCCCTCATAGCCTGTCAAAGCCGTCAGGCCAGACATCGGCTCTACGGTCTGCCCATAGCCGATGTAGCCTTTCCACGGGCCGCTGGCCCCAAAGGCCGGCATCGAAACCATGATGATCTGGGGGTTCACCTGCTGCAAAACGGTGTATGGCAAGCCGAGCTCCGGCATGGCCCGGGGAGAGTAGTTCTCGACCACGACGTCGCCAACTCCAATCAGCTGCTTGAACAGCGCCTTCCCCCGGGCGTCTCTCAAGTTCAGGGTGATGCCGACCTTGTTCAGGTTCGTGCCATTGAAGGCGGGAGACTGCTCATGGGGCAACCCTTCCATACCTCGGGGTGGCCTTGGCACCCGGAACCAATCGGGGTGCTGGCAAGCCTCGACCTTGATCACCTCGGCTCCTGCCGCTGCCAGCAGCATCGTTGCCAGAGGCCCCGCCCACCCCATGGTCAGGTCTATCACCCGTACATTTGACAAAGCACCCATGGTCATCTCGCCTCGCCGGATTGTGCTCGCCAGCAGAACCTAGATCACTCTTTCCGCCCGCAGTGTTTCCATGTCCTTGCGGGAATAGCCCAGGCGGCCGCTGTAGACCTCCTCATTGTGCTCACCCAGCCGGGGGGCGGGGCGGCTGACCTGCCAGGGCGTGGCGCTCATGCGGAAAGGAGGGCCGGTGTGGACCACCGCACCTGCCTGGGGATGTTCAACCTCCACATAATATTCCCTTGCCTTGTGTTGGTCGAAGTCCAGGAGCTCACCGGCCGTCGGGACCATGGCGATAGGGATCCTGGCCCTCTGGGCAGTGTGGAAGATTTCCTCCATTGTGTGGCTCAACAGCCAGGGCCGTAGCAGCTCTTCGAATTCATCTGCGTGCTCTGTCACTGCCTCAGGTGTGCTGAACTTGGGATCGTCCCTGAGCTCCGTCCTCCCGATGAGCTGAAACAGCTCAGTCAGCCGACGGCCGACGACGAGCACTATGTACCCATCCTTGCAGGGCTGAACGGACGACAGAGGATTCCCCGGCCCCCCCAACGTAAAGCGGTGCCCCTTTCGCTCGCGTACCTGGCCGGTGTGGGAGTAGGTGACCGTGTCGTACACAAGCAGCGAGACAGCGGCTTCGTGGATGGCCACCTCCACACGTTGCCCCTCGCCAGTGGCTGTGGCCCAGTGGTGCGCCATGAGGGTTCCGATGGCCGCGTACAGGCCGGCCACATATTGCACGAAGGGCCCACCAGGCTGGAGAGGTGGCCGCGCAGGCTCCCCCATCGGGTACATCCAGCCACTCATGGCATACTCCACCAGGTCTGTTGCCCTGTAGTGAGAGTAAGGGCCGGTGGACCCGAAGCTGGAGATCGAGGTCATTACCAGGGCCGGGTTTACCTCCCGCAGCCCCTGAAACGGCAGCCTCAGCGACGGCATGACCCTGGGGCTGAAGTTCTCAGCGACGATGTCCGAGTCCTTGACCAAGTCCCTGAAGACGGACTTCCCACGCTTGCTCTTAAGGTTGAGTGTGACGCTCTTTTTGTTGGTGTTGAGATGGAGGAAAAGGCCGCTGCCCTCGATGTCGGGGATGTCGTTGAGGAAGGGCCCCAACCTCCTGGTATCGTCCCCGTGGCCGGGCCTTTCCACCTTGATCACCTCGGCGCCGTAGTCCCCCAGTAGCTTTGTGCAGTAGGCGCCGGCGACATAGTGGGTAAGGTCAAGAACCCGGATCCCGCTCAGGGCCTGATCAGGCATTGTGTCTCCCCAGTCTGGGCCTGTGACCGCACGCCCCTGAGCCTGGGACCCAGGGCATCTCTGGCGGCGTCACAACGAAATTGAACGCCAGAGCTGTCAAGAAGATCGCAAGCCCCGTGGCGAAGGCCATCATAGGTGCACGATGGTGCACGATAAAGATAGGGCTGGGCCCAAGGCCAGCATGCTCCCCCAGGCCTGCCGTGGCGGCCACCTGAAATCAGGAGCTAGATAATCCGTGTTCCTCTCCTGAAACGGTCTGGGCCGACCTTGCCGCCCGCGCTCGCCTTGCTCAAGCGTCATGGCCAGAACAGCTTCTGCGCCTCTCTCCGTAGCTCCGCCCGGAAGTCGGGGTGGGCGACGGCGATGAGCTCGTTGGCCCGCTCCCGCACCGACTTCCCCAGCAGCGAGGCGATGCCGTACTCCGTCACCACGTAGTCGGCCCAATGGCGCGGCACGGTGACGATTGTCCCCGGCTCCAGCCAGGGGACGATGCGGGAGGTCTTCCCGCCCTGGGCGGTGGACTGGAGCATCATGAGGGAGCGCCCGCTCCTGGACATCAGAGCGCCGAAGACGAAGTCGGGCTGGCCGCCCGCCCCGCTGTACATGAGGGGTCCGATGCTCTCCGAGGCCGTCTGCCCGGTGAAGTCTATGGCGGAGGCGCTGTTGATAGCTACCATGTTCTCGTGGGCGGAGATGGTGTTGATGTTGATGACGTACTCCTGCTCGTACAGCTCGAACATGGGATTCATGTGGACGTAGGCCGCGTCATCGGGGTCGCCGGTGCCGAAGTTGGTGGCCACGACCTTGCCTGGGTGGAGGGTCTTGCAGCGCCCGGTGATGACACCCTTCTTGACCAGCGGCACGATGCCCGGCACGAGGTTCTCCGAGTGGTAGCCCAGGTCGTGCTTGTCGTCGAACGGGCCCAGGGTGGCCAGGTAGGAGCCCAGGAGGCCGGCCCCGATCTGGAAGGTGTCGCCGTCGCGCACCAGGGTGCTCACGTAGCCGGCGATCTCCTTCAGGGCGGGGGGCACTTCGCGCCGCACGACGGGGCGCGGTCGGGACGTGCCCTCCACGAAGGCAGTTATCCGGGAGATGTGGATGGCGTTGTCGCCAAAGGTTCGGATGAGGTCCGGTTGCACCTCGGCCAGCACGGCCCGGGCGGCGGCGCAGTACTGCTTCTTCGACCAGATACAGGAGCCGAAGGAGCAGAAGCCGTTCTCGTCAGGAGGCGAGACCGTCATCATGAAGACCTCGGCGGGACGGACACCGGGGCGCCCCTCGCGGACGGGCTTCCAGTAGGTGGAGAAGAGGTTGGGCACGAAGTCGGCCCGGCGCTCGTGGAGCACCGGGCGGCTCAACGGGGAGAGGAAGTTGTCGAATCGGAGCTTGAAACTCTCCGACCACGCGGGGTCGAACCAGCCTGGGTCAAACAGGGGGAGACATTGGAATATCTCCACATCGCGGACTTCGCCCAGCCTCGCCGCCAGTGCCTCGATCAAGGTCACGGGTTCCTGCAGCTGGACCATTGCGACCCGGTCGCCCGAGCGGACGAGGCGCACCGCGTCCTCGGCGCTCATCAGCTTGCGTTTGTAGTCATCACGCCAGTCCACGGCCTGCTCCCGACCCTAAGGGTAGTTCTACGGATGGTAGCCACGGTCAGCCCGCCGTCTCCGAGCTAGGCGGGGCCGAAGCGATCCAGAAACATGTCGAGGGACGCTCAACAGACGTCATGAGGTAGGTCTCTAGGGCGTCACACTCAACCATCCGATGCAGGTTCTACCGCCACGCCCGTCCGGATCAGATCCGCTGCCTGTTCCTGGGAGTACCCCAGCTCTGCCAGGACCTGCCGTGTGTCTTCGCCTGTCCGCCGGGCGAGGCTGCGGATGGCCCCGGGCGTCTCGGAGAGCTTGATGGCAATGCCGGGCTGACGGACCTTGCCGCGCTGCGGGTCATCCACCTCTACTACCATCTGCCGGGCCTTGACC
>JACQGV010000021.1 GCA_016199375.1 Chloroflexota bacterium
CCTCCACGTAGTGGACGTAGGCCCCCTCGTCCACGATGATGAGGGTGCGCTCGAACTGGCCCATGTTCTCAGTGTTGATGCGGAAGTAGGCCTGCAGCGGTATCTCCACCTTCACCCCGGGCGGGACGTAGATGAAGGAGCCGCCGGACCAGACCGCCGAGTTCAGGGCGGCCAGCTTGTTGTCGTCGGGCGGGATGACCGTGGCCCAGTACTGCTTGAAGAGGTCCGGGTGTTCCTTCAGCGCCGTGTCGGTGGCGACGAAGATGACGCCCTGCTTCTTCAGGTCCTCACGGATGGAGTGGTAGACCACCTCGGACTCGTACTGCGCCCCCACGCCGGCCAGGAACTTGCGCTCGGCCTCGGGGATGCCCAGCCGGTCGAAGGTGCGCTTGATGTCCGCGGGCACCTCATCCCAGCTCTTCCCCTGCTTCTCCGACGCCTTCACGTAGTAGAAGATGTCGTCGAAGTTTATGCTCGAGAGGTCGCCGCCCCAGCGGGGGAGCGGCTTGGACTGGAATATCTCCAGGCTCTTCAGCCGGAACTCCCGCATCCAGGCCGGCTCGTCCTTCAGGGCGGATATCTGGCTCACGATCGCGCTGTCCAGGCCCTTCCCCGACTTGAAGGCGTAGCCCTCCTGGGAGTCGTGGAACCCCCACTTGTACTCGCCCTTTTCCAGAACGGGCGCAGTCGTCATCTCGACGCCTCCTGCGGCAGTGCCGCTACTTCTTTCAGGATCCAGTCGTAGCCCTGGGCCTCAAGCTCCAGGGCCAGCTCGGGGCCGCCCGACTTCACGATGCGCCCCTGGACCAGCACGTGGACAAACTGGGGCTTCACATAGTTCAACAGGCGCTGGTAGTGGGTGATGAGCATGATGCCCAGCGCGGGGTTCAGCAGGGTGTTGATCCCCTCCGCCACCGTCTTCAGGGCGTCAATGTCAAGACCCGAGTCCGTCTCATCCAGGACTGCCAGCCTGGGCTCCAGGACGGCCATCTGGAGCATCTCCGCCCGCTTCTTCTCCCCGCCGGAGAAGCCCTCGTTGACGTAGCGGGCCGAGAAGGAGCGGTCCACCTTCAGCATGGTCATCTTGTCGCGCAGCAGGTTCCGGAAGTCCTTCACGGGCACCTCATGGCCCCGCACCGCGTTGAGGGCGTGGCGCAGGAAGTTCACCATAGTGACGCCGGGGATCGCCGTGGGGTACTGGAAAGCCAGAAAGAAGCCCCGGCGGGCCCGCTCGTCGGACTTCAGGCCCAGGACGCTCTGGCCCAGGTAGCGGATATCGCCCCTGGTAACCTGGTACTTGGGGTGGCCCATGATGGCGTTGGCCAGGGTGCTCTTCCCAGAGCCGTTGGGGCCCATGATGGCGTGGACCTCACCCTGCCTTACGGTCAGGTCAACACCCTTCAGTATCTCTTTGCCATCCACGCTTACGTGGAGTCCTTCGATCTGGAAGAGGGGCACCGCCCCGTTGCCGCCACTGGCTGTCATGAAGTCCGTCACCTCTGTATTTTGGGTGCGCTAGCCTGCCCGGCTTAGGTTGAACCGCTTGTTATCGGGTCCGCGGGCTGGGCCCGCCGCACCAGCAGGACGCAGCTACCCGCGCCTTCCACCTTGGTCATTTCCTTCACCACCGGGCGTCCGAGCAGGCTGTGGATGAACTCCGCATCCAGGGAGCAAAGCGCGTGCTGGCTAGTCGCCACCTGTTGGTAAGGGCAGTTATGCAGGCGGATACGATAGCCGTCGGGCGCCTCCTGGGCGTCCGCCGCGTAGTGCTCCTCGTTCAGGATCCGGGTCATCTCCTGGACAGTGCGGTCGAAGTCCTTGCCCACCAGTTGACCCACGTACGGGGCCGCCTTGCTCCCCGCGATGCGCCCGATGACCAGCTCCACCAGGGACTTGCCGCTGGCCAGCTCTCGCAGCTCCTCGGGGCCCAGGTTGCTGACTTCCTGCATGAAACGCCCGGCCAGCCAGTCATACTCCCGCGGCAGCTGCTCTTGCCCCTGCTGGGTGAGGGAGTAGACATAGGACGGGCGCCCGACCCCGTGGTGGCTCTCGGCGAAGCGGACCAGGCCGTCCCGCTGGAGGATGTCCAGATGGCGGCGCACCGTGGCCGGAGCCAGCTCCAGCTCCTTCGCCAGCTCTTCAACCGTGGCGCCGTCGCGCCGCTGGATGATCGTCAGGATTTGTGTGCGCCGCGTCTCCACTGCTCACCTCAACCCCCTGCCGCCAGGTCTGGTGACCGGCTGGCCGGAGGCATCGCTTTTCACTCTACCTGAAGTGGAGGGGATTGTCAAGCATTGTTTGCAATAAACGATACAAATACGGCATACGGCAGGCAGACACACCTGCCGGCTCCGCCCGGATGCCCGGCGCTACTGGCCCTGAAAGCGGGGCTGGCGCTTCTCCACAAAGGAGCGGGGGCCCTCCACCGCGTCGTCCGTGGCCTGGGCCAGCAGCATCGCCTGCTGCGCCATGGTCAGGGCGGTGTCCAGGTCAGTATCCAGCCCCCGGTAGATGAGGCGCTTGAAAAGCTGGATGGATACGCCCGGCCCCTGGGCCAGCTCCTGGGCGAACTCGCGGGTGCGCTCCATCAGCTCGCCGTGCGGGACTACCCGGCTGACGTAGCCGAGCTGCAGGGCCTCCTGGGCGTCGAAGAGGCGGCTCGTCCAGAGTAGCTCGCAGGCCCGCGCCACGCCGACGATGCGGGGCAGGAAGTAGGCCCCGCCGTTGCCCGAGACCAGCCCCATGCGCGAGTATCCCTGGCCGAACTTGGCCTGGTCGCTGGCAAAGCGGATGTCCGCCATGCTGGCCAGGTCCATGCCAGCCCCCACCGCGGGGCCGTTGACGGCGGCGATGAAGGGCTTGTCCAGGGTCTGCAGCGCCCGCGGGATGCGCTGGATGCTGTGCTCCAGCCACTTGCGGGAGCGCACCAGCCGCCCCAGGGTCCGCTCCTCGCTCTCCCGCCGCTCAGCGTCGCGGACGTTGCGGCCGGAGCAGAAGCCGCGGCCGGCGCCGGTGATGACCACCGCCCGCACGGCGTCGTTGACCTTGGCGTCCTCGATGGCCTCCAGCACGCCCGTGGTCATGTCGTCGCTCAGCGAGTTCAGCGACTCCGGGCGGTTCAGGGTGATGGTGGCGACGCCATCCGCCAGGCCGTAGAGCACGTCCTTATGGTTGAACTGCATAGCTCCCCCTTTCAAACGGCCCGATTATAGCGTATAAAGGTTTTGCGAAGATGGGCAGCAGGAAGGGCGAGCCATGAAGTTCAAGGTCATAGTCCACGAAGCCGCGGAGGGTGGCTACTGGGCCGAGGTGCCGGCCATACCCGGCTGTGCCACCCAGGGCGACACCTTCGAAGAGTTGCTGAAAAACCTCTATGAAGCCATCGAGGGCTGCCTGTCTGTGGACGTGGAGAAGCCCAAGAGGACCACCAAGGATCGGGTGCTAGAGATTGCGGTATGAAGCCGGTCTCCGGCAGGGATTTCGCGAAGATTGTTGAGAGGCACGGCTGGAAGCTGCTGCGCATCCACGGTAGCCACCACATCTACGGTAAACCAGGACAAGTAGTGCGGCTCTCCATCCCAATCCACGGCAACAGGCCCCTGAAAACGGGCTTGCTGGCATATCTCGTGAAGTCGGCTGGGCTCCAAGAAAGCAACCTCCAATAACGGCGTCCCCCCTAGCTGCACCATCATGCGCGCACTCGTGATCGCGGGCGCCGCCAGCGGCGTCGGCAAGACCACCATCGCCAGCGGCGTCATGGGCGCCCTGCGCCGCCGCGGCCTGGCCGTGGCGCCCTTCAAGGCCGGCCCCGACTACATAGACCCCACCTACCACGCGGCCGCCTGCGGCGCGCCCTCGCGCAACCTGGACACCTGGCTCCTGCCCGCCGAGAACCTGGTCGCGCTCTTCCTGCGGGCCGCGTCCCGCGCCGACGTGGCCGTCGTCGAGGGCGTCATGGGGCTCTTCGACGGACGCTCCGGCGAGGACGAGGCGGGCTCCACCGCCCACCTGGCCAAGCTGCTGGGCCTGCCGGTGGCGGTGGCCCTGGACGTGAGCGGCATGGCGCGCTCGGCGGCCGCCCAGGCCCTGGGCTACCAGCGCCTCGACCCCGCCCTGAAGGTCGCGGGCTTCATCCTGAACGGGGTGGCGGGCCCCGCCCACCTGGAGATGTGCGCCGGCCCTATCCAGACGGCGACCGGCCTGCCGGTGCTGGGGCACCTGCCCCGGCGCGAGGACCTGAGGCTGCCCGAGCGCCACCTGGGGCTGGTCCCCACCGTCGAGGGCCCGGCGGGCGCCGACTTCTTCGACCGCCTCGCCGAACAGGTGCGGCAGACGGTTGACCTGGACGGCCTGCTGGCCCTGGCCGGGGAGCCCCGGCCCGCCGTCGCGCCCAACGCTGGGCTTTTCCCCGCCGGGCCGCAGCCCCAGCGAGCGGCTATCGCCGTGGCCCAGGACCGCGCCTTCAGCTTCTACTACCAGGACAGCCTGGACCTGCTGGAGGCCTGGGGCGCCGAGCTGCTCCCCTTCAGCCCGCTGGAGGACTCGCGCCTCCCCGACGGGTGCTCAGGAGTCTACATCGGCGGCGGCTTCCCCGAGCTGTACGCCGCCGAGCTGGCCGCCAACAGGGGGATGCTGGCCTCCCTGCGCGAGGCCGCCGCGCGGGGGACGCCCATCTACGGCGAGTGCGGAGGCCTGATGTACCTGGGCGAGGGCATCACCGATTTCGAGGGGCGCCGCCATCATCTGGCGGGCCTGGTCCCCGCCTGGTCATCCATGGCGGAGCGCCGCCTGCACCTGGGCTACCGCACGGTGCGGGCGCGGGACGGCCACCACCTGCTGGAGCCGGGCCAGGAGACCCGCGGCCACGAGTTCCACTGGTCAGTGCTGGAGCGGGAGCCCGCGCCGGACGGCGCCGCCTACGACGTGCTGGAAGAAGGGGCCACCACCCCTCGGCAGGCCCAGGTAGGCCCCTCGGCAGGTTCGTCCTTCGACAGGCTCAGGACGAACGGTTTGCCATCCGCTCGTGGCCAGCCGCCCCAATCCGCTCGTGGCCAGCCCAGAGCCAGCCCTGAGCGGAGCCGAAGGGAACCACGAGCCCTCGCTATGCGACAGGCTCAAGGGCAGCGGGAGGCGAGGGTCGAGGGGTTCGTGCGGGGCAGCGTCGTCGCCTCCTACGTCCACCTGCACCTGGGCCGCGACCCGGCGCTGGCGCGGCGTTTCATTCAGGCGTGCGAGGGGTGGAGGACGCGATATTGACTACTTGCCTCGGCCAGTGGCACGAAGCAACAGTTGGATTAAAGCAAACAGGCGATGAAACAGGTAGTCAATGTGCTCGCTCCGGTCGATACGATTCTGGGTTATCTCGCTATGCCGGATACTGAAGCTATTACCAATATCAGTTAGCTGTTTGGCCTCTGTTTCAAGCACGGTGAGGAATTCCTTCTCCGCCGCCTGTTGCAGCAGAACTTGGACCGATTGCTTCTTATCCTCTGGATACTCCAGCGTCTTCAATCGTTCCCAAGCATCCCACAACTTCTCCAACGACTCACGCCGAATCCCCGGGTCGGGGTCAAGGTACTTGCCGACGCTAGCCGACAGCAGCGCGTCCAACTCGGCGTCGCCTGTCTTGAACTCCGCCGAATTGAGCACATCATGCAGCACCGGTGAAGCTAGCCGAACTACTGACCCATCCTCCTTAAGTTCATAGGAAAGTCCGTTACGGGCCAGGATGCGGTTTACGTCGCTTCTGAATTCCTCCTGTCCCGCTTCCGGGTTGAAACTGATATGATCGTGGCCATAGAAGGGGTGATAACCGCGCGGTATCGGCATGGCTACAACCCGGTGGCAAAACTCCAGGACGTCGAGGATGCACAAGGTGGTCGGCACATTCTCCGCAACCATCGGCAATTCGATATCCGGGATTTCCCCTTTGATCGCCGTCTCAAACGAGGACCAGTGGCAACCATATGGTCCCTGGCCGTCTGGGCACTGCAAAGGATAACGGTATCCAAAGGAGCCGTCTGAGCCCCGAGACTGGATGAGAACCAGGAGCCCGCCCCAACCAGTCTGGGTTATCTCTTCCTCAACTCGCCGCCGCGGTCCGCGCTCCCGGTCGCTGAAATAGGTATTACTCATCAATAGACCCCTTCAGGCTCGCACCTTTGGCATGGTCCCCTCCAGTTCCCTGCATATCGCGTCTGTGTACTCCCGCGTCCCCGCGCTGCCGCCCAGGTCGCGGGTGCGCACGCCCTGCCACAGCACCGCCGCCACCGCGTCCTCGATGCGCCGGGCGGCGGCGCGCTCGCCCAGGTGGTCCAGCATCATCACCGCCGACATGATCAGCGCCGTGGGGTTGGCCAGGTCCTTGCCCGCCGCCGCCGGCAACCCCCGTGCAACCCTTCCCAGGGCCTGCCCGCTGCTATTATAGGTGATGGTCTCACCGCTCCCCTGGAG
>JACQGV010000250.1 GCA_016199375.1 Chloroflexota bacterium
ATAAGCTGGCCGTGGCAGAGGGGCCAGTCGGGGCACCCCAGGCCCGAGCCTGTGACCCTGACCACGCCCCCCAGCACCACCTGGGCGAAGGCTGCCGCCACGCTGGACAGTATCAGGGCGCCGAAGGCCCGGCGCCAGGCTGCATAGGCGGTAGTCAGCAGGCCAGCCAAGGGACGCCCTTCCTAACCCGCGCTAGCGGAGCAAAACGCGTATATCCTGGACCAGGGAGGGCGCCTCCAGGTCGCTGCCCCGGTGCAGGACCCGCGCCTCGCCCCGCCGGTCCAGGAGATATACGGGAGCGGAGTGATCTATCAGGGAGTGCTCGTCGCCCTCCTTGTGGGACTCGACATAGTAGTGGTTCCAGACGCGCTCCAGCTCTTTCCGGCTTCCCACCAGGTAGGACCAGTCCTCTGCCAGGCCGTGGCGCTGGGAGAAGTCCAGCGCTGCCTGCTCAGTATCGCCCTCCGGGTCCACCGAGACTACCACGAAGGCCACCGCCTCAGCCTTACGGCCAAGGTCAGCGCGGGCCTGCTTGAGCTTTTCGGCCAGCAGGGGGCAGATGTCCGGGCAACGGGTGTACATGAACGAGAGGACCACCACCTTGCCCCTGAAGTCCGCTGTCGCCCGGGCCCTGCCGAACTGGTCCTGGAGTAAAAAGGCCGGCGACGAGATGGGAGGCTCCAGGGCAGTGCCCTCGAAACGTGGGCCTGGCGCGCAGGCTGCCAGCGCAAAGAGCGCAAGGAGCCCGAGCCCGAAAGTGGTACGGAGATCCCGCCGGTCAAGGCCCATGTCTGGACTTGGCGCTCCCGCCTGTCGCCCAGATGATGCTGGCTACAATTGATGCGGCGAACCCCATCAAGGCGAAGAACATCCCCGCCCCGCTGTTAGCGAGAGGTGGCCAGATCATGGCTATCCCGATAGCGAGCAGGATGAGTCCCGCGCCCAGGGTTAGAGGGACGATCAGGCCGGAGCGTCGCCTCGGCGTGGCCGCCGCGGTCGCCGCGCCCGCGGCGGCCGGCGCCGACACGGCCACAGACAGCCCCGACCACAGCCGGTCGCCCACGCCGTGATAGGTCCGCAGGCCCTCTCTGTAGGTGGCCAGGTCATCCTTGTCCACCCCGCACTTGGCGCAGAACTCGCGGGCATAGGGAGGAAAGGGCTGCGTCTTGAAGACGTGGGCCTTGCCATCCACGCAGGGCCCCTGGTTGAAGCGGATGAAGGCCTCCTCCGCCCGCTTCGCCACCTCCTCAAGGGACGGAGGCTTGGGAGGCTTGAAGCGCTTAAGCGCTTGCAGGGTCGGCTTCAGGGGCAGAGCCAACCTTGGCATCGGCGTCAGTAACCCCCAACTAGTCCTGGAGCTGCACCGGCGGCGAGCCTCGGTCCGGCGCGCATCAGCAAACTATACCACAGGCAAGGTGCGGCTCAGGCTGGGTACAATGGGCATGCGATGCTGTGCCCAGTGCCCGGCCCTGCGCCCCTGCCGCTGGCCCACGAGGAAGCCGCCAGCCTGCCGCTGGGCTGGGGGTTTGATCCCCTCGTTTGGGTCGGCATCGGCCTGCTGGCAGCCCTGTACGCCCAGGGCTTGCGCCGATGGCGGCCGCGGAGCTACGAGTTCTCCCCCTGGCACCCGGTCGCCTTCTACGCTGCCCTGGCCATAGCCTTCGGCGCCCTGCAATCGCCCCTGGAGCACCTGGCGGAGGAGCTGCTGGCCGCGCACATGGTCCAGCACTTGCTGCTGACCATGTGGGTGGCGCCGCTGCTGGTGCTGGGGGCGCCGGTGACACCCCTGCTGCGCGGGCTGCCCGTCGTCCTGCGCCTGGGCTTGGTGCGGCCCCTGGCGCGCGCCCGTTGGGCCCGCCGTCTCTTCCCACTCTTCATCCGGCCGGTGCCGGCCTGGCTGCTGGCCACCGCGGCGCTGTGGGCCTGGCACCTCCCGGCGGCCTACGACCTCGCCCTGCGCAGCGCAGCGGTCCATGTCCTCCAGCACGTCACCCTTGTCCTCACGGCGACGTTTTTCTGGGCCGCTCTCATGGACATCTCGCCGCTGCGCTCCCGACTGTCCTACCTGGGACGGATCTTCTTCATGCTGGGCGCCGCGGCCGTAAGCTCCCCCTTGGCCCTGCTCATCATCCTCGCCGCGCCCGGGCTGTACTCCGCCTATACGGGGGCGTGGGGGCTATCTGTGGCCCAGGACCAGCAGGCGGCTGGCCTCATCATGCTGGTCCCGGGCGACATGATGTACCTGGCCGGCCTGGTGGTCTGTGTCCTGGTCTGGCTGGAGAGGGAGGAGCAGCGGGCGCAGCGGGAGGCGGAGGAACAAGCTGCTGAACAGGCCAAAGCCTCCAGCGCCGGGCCGTAGCCTCTAGCCTCTGCTCACACTTAGCGTATCAAGGCCTGGAACAGGGCCAGCAGCGCCACGATCACCCCGATGGCGAGCCACAGCCCCCCCACGAATAGGGCCGAGAAGAGCTTGTGGTCGAACTTCAGGTGCATGTAAAACATGACCACCAGGGCAAACTTGGTGGCCGAGAGGAGCAGCAGGAGGGGCACGAGGGCTGGCCGCAGTGCCTCGATGTAGTAGATAGCCACCTCGAGGACAGTCACCACGGTGAGCACCGAGGCGACGGCGATATATGTCATCGCTGTGGGGTGGGGTCGCTCGTGGGCCTCGGGTCGGTGGCTCATGGTCCCTCTCTAAACGCTCGCTGTTTCGCTCTCAGCCTCCGACTGGTGGGGCGGGCTGGAGTAGATACACCAGGGTGAAGATGGCGATCCAGACGATGTCCACAAAGTGCCAGTACAGCCCGGCTATCTCCACATTGAGGCTGTTCTTAGGGCTGATGGTGTGGGGACGGAACAGGGAGATGACTACGATGGATGTCAGCCAGAAGACGCCCAGGGTGACGTGCGCCCCGTGGAAGCCTGTCAGGGTGAAGAAGGAGGCGCCGAAGAGGTTTGTCCGCGGGGTCAGCCCCTCGTGGGCGAACTGGTTGAACTCGTAGCCCTGGTTCGCCAGGAAGTGTATTCCCAGCAGCGCCGTGGCCAGCAGCCAGACCCGTCCCCACTTGGCGTTGCCGCGCTGGACCGCCGCCAGCGCCAGCACCATGGTCAGGCTGCTCATAAGGAGAAGGAAGGCGCTGTAGGAGGTCAGCGGGATGCTGAAGACCTCGTGAGGGTATGGTCCCACCAGGCTCCTGCCCCGGTTCACCAGGTAGGTGGCGATGAGCGACCCAAAGAACAGGCAGTCGGAGGCCAGGAAGGCCCACATCAAGAGCTTGCGGTGGTTCAGGCCCGTGCTGGTATGCTCGGCCTCCGCCGAGTGGCCCAGGGCGCCCGCTTGTTGCATCTCTCCCTCTCTTTACTGGCCGTGCGTGGGGCTGGCTGCGGCCGGCTCCAGGGACCAGCCGAAGATGCCGATGACGGCGATCAGGCCGCCCGCCATGGCTACCGCCACCTTGGCAAGCAAGGGGTTGACCAGCAGCCCGCCCGCTAGCAGGGCCACCCCGAAAGCTACCACCAACGGCCAGTAGGAGGGCGAGGGCATGTGGATGCCGTGCCCCGCCTCCTCCTGGGAGGGCTGCGCGCCCCCATTGCTGGCCCCGGCCACTGCTGCTGGAGCTGCGCGCCGCCGCTGCTTCTCCTCCCACCAGGCGTCGCGGCTGTGGACCGTCGGGATGGTGGCGAAGTTATAGTGAGGCGGTGGCGAGGGGATAGACCACTCCAGCGTCCGGCCATCCCAGGGATCGCTCCCCGCCTCCTCGCCCTGGCGCAGGCTGCGGAAGAAGTTGGCCAGGAAGGCCAACAAGGATACGGCGATGATGAAGGCGCCCACGGTCTCGACCGCGTTCCAGAAGCCCCAGCCCGACTCTGCCCCGTAGGTGTAGATGCGCCGTGGCATCCCCGCCACGCCCAGGAAGTGCATGGGGCCGAAGGTCAGATTGAAGCCGATGAGCATGAGCCAGAACTGAAGCTTGCCCAGCCCCTCGTGCAGCAACCGCCCCGTTATCTTGGGGAACCAGTAGTAGATGCCGGCGAAGAGGCCGAAGATGCTGCCGCCGAAGAGGACATAGTGGAAGTGGGCGACCACGAAGTAGGTGTCCTGCTGCTGGGTATCCACCGGCACCGAGGCATGCATTACCCCGCTGAGGCCGCCGATGATGAACATGGCGATAAAACCCAGGGCGAAGTAGAGGGACGCCTTCATCTGAAGCGCGCCGCCCCACAGGGTGGCGATCCAGTTGAATATCTTCACGCCCGTGGGGATGGCGATCAGCATCGTCGTGGAGGCGAAGATGGCGTTGGCGACGGGGCCCAGGCCCACCGTGAACATGTGGTGGCTCCACACCATCCAGCCCAGGAAGCCGATGACGATGCCGGAATAGACCACCACGTTGTAGCCGAACAGGGGCTTGCGGGCGAAGGTAGGCAGCACCTCCGAGACGATGCCCATGGCGGGCAGGATCAGGATGTACACCTCGGGGTGGCCGAAGAGCCAGAAGAAGTGCTGCCATAGGATGGGGTCAGCACCGGCAACGGGGGCGTAGAAGTGGGTGCCGAAGAGCCGGTCGAACAGCAGGAGGAGCATCCCCACCGTCAGGACCGGGAAGGCGGTCACCAGCAGGAAGGAAGTGACCAGCGTCATCCAGACGAAGAGAGGCATCCGCATCAGGGTCATGCCCGGGGCCCGCATGTTGATGATGGTGACGAGGAAGTTGAAGGCCGCGGCCATGGAGGATATGCCCAGCACCTGGAGGCCCAGCACCCAGAAGTCAACGCCGCTCCCGGAGAAGGGCCTCTCCGTAAGGTTGGCGTAGCCGAACCAACCGGCGTCGGGCGGGCCGCCCACCAGGAAGCTCATGTGCAGCAGCAGGGCGCCGAAGAGGAAGACCCAGTAGCTCAGGGCGTTGAGGCGGGGGAAGGCCACGTCGCGGGCGCCGATCATTAGCGGTATGACCACGTTGAAGAAGGCGGCGCTCAAGGGCATCACCACCAGGAAGATCATGGTGGTGCCGTGCATCGTCATAAGCTGGTTGTACGCCTCGGCGCTCAGCACTGTGCCGTTGGGGCTCGCCAACTGTAGGCGCAGCAGGAGGGCCTCGATGCCGCCGACGAGCAGGAAGACGAAGGCGCTGACCCCGTAGAGGACACCGATGCGCTTGTGGTCAACGGTGGTGACCCAGCCCCATACCCCGGCATAGCCGGTGGGCCGGCGCAGCACTCCGGTGATCATCGCCATGCCTGGCTCTCCTTGCTCACGGCCCCCGTGGGCCGCCAGCGGACTGTGCTTGCTTACCTTTCCGGCAGTTTCAGGCTCGACAGATAGGCGACCAGGGCCGAAATATCGTGCTCGCTAAGGTTCAAGTTCGGCATCTTGGCCTGGGGCTTCACCGCCGCCGGGTCCCGCAGCCAGCGGGCGATATTCTCGGCGGTGTTGGGCATGATGCCGGCCGCCAGCGTGGTCCGGCTGCCGAAGTAGGTGAGGTTGGGCCCGACGGTACCCTTGCCGGGCGTCCCTTCTATGGTGTGGCAGGCGACACAGGCACCCTTGGCGAAGACATCGGCCCCGCGTTGGGCCTCCGCGCCAGTGGGGGCGGTCGGAGGCGTGCGGTTTCCCTTCACCCAGGCGTCAAAGTCCTCCTGGGTCTGGACTATAGCCCGCATCCGCATCAGGGCATGGGAGGCGCCGCAGAGCTCTACGCACTGCCCGTAGTAGGTGCCGGTGGTGTTGGGGGTGAACTGCAGCTTGTTCACGCGGCCAGGCACTACGTCCTGCTTGCCTCCCAGCTGGGGCACCCAGAAGCTGTGGATCACGTCCCCGGACTTCAAGGTGAAGGCCACTTGCCGGTCCACCGGCAGGTGTAGCTCGTTGGCGGTGACCAGGTTAAGCTCGGGGTAACGGAACTCCCACCACCACTGCCGGGCTACGACCTCGACGCGGAGGGCATTGGGCCCCGGCTCGGCAGCGGTCTTGAAAATGGTGGCCCAGGTTGGCACTGCGATCACCACGAGGATGATGGCGGGGGCTATGGTCCAGGCGATCTCCAGCCGGTTGTTACCATGCACCTGGGCGGGTATGCCCTGGCCCGGCTTGGCGCGGAAGCGTAGCACGGCATAGACAAGCAGGCCCTCGACGACTACGAAGACCACCACCGACAACCAGAAGAGGAGCACATAGAGGCCCTGGATCATGGAGCCCACGTCGGACTTGGGCGCGATGGTGGTCATGGGGTCCCGCTGCTGACAGCCGACACCGAGGGCCGCGACCACCGCCAGGAACAGGAGTGGCAGCCACCGACCTCGGCTAAACAAGCGCATGCTCTGTCCCCTGATAGACCTTCAACTGTGGCACGTTCACCCCACTGATTAGGCAACCTGCACTAATTATCTAGTGATTTTAGC
>JACQGV010000248.1 GCA_016199375.1 Chloroflexota bacterium
AGTCCTGGAGCAAGGCATCCTACTCCTATTGACCTAGTCTGCCGAGGCTAACGTCGGACAAATATACCATAGGGCTAGCACGTTGACAATGGGGAAATTCTTCACAATCCCGGTGCTAGCAGCGTTTGACTTTGGCCCTGGGCGCTGCCAAACTACAGGCGCACAGGTGGTTCTGGCGGATGTTAATAGACCTTCATAACCATACCTTTCCAGCCTCCGATGACAGCTTTCTACGACCCCACGAGTTGATCCAGGCGGCCAAGGCGGCGGGCCTCGACGGCATTGCCATTACCGAGCACGACTGGTTCTGGGAGCCCCGGGACCTGGAGGCCCTGGGCCGCGAGCACCGCTTCCTTCTTCTGCCCGGGGTGGAGATAAACACCGAGGACGGGCACATGCTGGTGTTCGGGGTGCACAATTACATCTTCGGCATGCACCGGGCCGCGTTTTTGAAGCAGGTGGTGGACCGGGCCGGGGGCGCCATGGTCATCGCCCATCCCTACCGCCGCCGCTTCGACCCCAAGTTCCACAACCCCGATGGCCACCGGCACCATGCCCTGGAGCGGGCCTGCGCCACCGAGGCCCTGGCCCTGGCCCACGCTATCGAGGTCCACAACGGCCGCGGCAGCGCCGAGGAGAACGAGTTCTCCGCCGACCTCTGCCGCCGCCTGGGCCTGCCGGGGATCGGGGCCAGCGACGCCCACAAGGCGGACGACGTGGGCCGCTGGGCCACCGAGTTCCAGCGCGACGTCCGCACGGCGCAGGAACTGATCCAGGAGCTGAAAGCGGGCCGGTTCCGCCCCGTCCGACTGAAGGGCTGAGCGGGCCGGCCATGGCTATCCTGGAAGTCAAGGCGCTGGAGACCCACTTCCGCACCCGTCGGGGCGTCATCAAGGCTGCGAACAATGTGAGTCTGGCCCTGGAGCCCGGCCATATCCTGGGCCTGGTGGGGGAGAGCGGCGCCGGCAAGACGGTCCTGGCCCTCTCCATCCTCAACCTGGTGCCGTTCCCAGGCAAGATCGTGGGCGGCGATGTGCTATTCCAGGGGCGGAGCCTGCTCCGCCTGACGGCGCGGGAGCTACGCACCATCCGCGGCAAAGAGATCAGCATGATCTCCCAGGACCCGGTGCGGGGCCTCAACCCGGTGATGAGCATCGGCCCCCAGGTGGAGGAGACCCTGACCAGCCACCTGCGCATCTCGAAGCGGGAGGCGCGGCAGCGTGCCCTGGCGTTGCTGCGACAGATGGGCCTCCCGGATCCCGAGCGCGTCGCCGCCGCCTACCCCTACCAACTGAGCGGAGGCATGTGTCAAAGAGTGATGCTGGCCATCGCCATGGCCCTCAAGCCCCAGGTCCTCATCGCCGACGAGCCCACCTCGGCCCTGGACGTCACCATCCAGGCGGAGATCCTGTCCGAGATCCGCCGGCTAAAGGAGGACTGCGACGCGGCGGTGCTGTTCATCAGCCATGACCTGGGCGTTATCGCCCAGATGGCCGACGAGGTGGCGGTTATGTACGCCGGATCGATAGTCGAGCGGGCGCCCACGGCGGAGCTTTTCCGGCGCCCCGTCCACCCCTATACCTGGGGTCTGCTGCGCTCTCTGCCCCGCCTAGACCAGCAGCGACAGGAGCAGTTGCCCACCATCCGGGGCGCCCCGCCGAGCCTGCTCAACCTCCCGGACGAATGCCCCTTTCTCCCCCGCTGCCACAAGGCCATCACCCGCTGTCGCACCTCGTCCAATCCTCTTTTGCACCCGGTGGGCGCCAGGCAAGAGGTCGCCTGCTACAACCCCGTGGTGTACGACTGGGCCCCCGATGGGCCCACCTAGCAGGCTGCTGAAAAAGTCCAGCGAACCATCCCTCGCCCCCTTCCCTTCGACAGGCTCAGGGCAGGCTCTCTCCGGGAAGGGGGAATTGAACCTGGGGGGCACCCCCCAAACCCCCGTCAGAGGCTTCGCCCCTGCACCCCACTTGTTCAACATTCTTCAGGGACAAGACACTAGGACCCGGCAGCCAGCTACTGCTCGGGGCACTACCTGGTGCCACCATCCGCGAAGAGGACGTCCAAGGCCAGGGTTTCCTGGAGAAGTCCGGTCTTGGTGGCCACATCGGCTTCCAGGGCCAGCCGGAAGAGGTGCTCCAGGCGCGGGAACGGGACCGCCTGGGCCTGTTCCCGCGCCCTGCGGATAGCGAATTCCTGGGACAGCCCCAGCGCCCGCCCCACCTCCTGCGGCGACGCCCCCGCCTGGAGCATCTCCTTGGCCTGGACCAGGCGGCGCAGCTGGCGCGCCACCATCGCCAATATGTACTGGGCACTGGCGCCATCACGCAGGGCGCGGTGAAGGAGGGTGAGGGCGGCAGGCCGGCGGCCTTCCACCAGGGCGTCCACCAGGGCGAAGATGCTGGCCTCGCGCGCCTGGGGGGTGAGGGCCTGCACATCGGCGGCGGTGATGGGGCTGCGGGTGGCGCTGGCCCCCGTGGTGCCGGTCGCGGGCTGCGGCCCGGCGGCGTACGCTGCCAGCTTATCAAGCTCGTTGGAGAGGGTCCAGAGGTTGCTGCCCACCAGGTCGGCCAGGAGGTGGGCGGCGTCGGCCTCCAGTACGACTCCCCGCCGGGCGGCCCGCTCCTGGAGCCAGCGCGTCAGCGCCGCCGGCCGCAGCAGGGGGAACTCCCGCACCTGGGCCACCGGGCCGAGCGCCTTCAGGAGATGATTACCCGGGGCCACCTTGTCGTCCCGCAGCACCAGGGTTGTTGTAGGCGGCAAGCGGGGGGCGGCCTGAGCCAGAGACAGCCAGACGCTCTTCTCCTGATGTCGCCCTCTGCCCCCTGCCTCCACGGCGGCCAGGGCTCCTTCGAGGGTCACCAGGCGCTGCTCGCCCAGGAAGGGGAGGGCAGAGCAGGCCAGCAGGACCTCCTCCGGCGTGGTGCGCGCCGCCTCGAAGCGGGAGGTGTTGGCGGCCAGGGCCTCCGGGGAGCCCAGAGATGCCTTCAGCGCGGCGAGGGCCTCGGCCTGGGAGAATTCGTCCTGTCCATGAAAAACGTGGATCACGCCTGCTATCCTACCATGGTGGATGCACCCGCCCGACAGCGGCCCTTACACTAGCAAGCCGCTGAAAAAGGGCGAACGAGGGGGGCAGCACTAGTATGGATGTGGGGATCATCGGCCTGCCGCAGAGCGGCAAGACCACTCTTTTCCAGGCCCTCACCGGTGGCGCCGTCGCCCCGGCCAGCCGCGCCTTCGGCGACAGCGCCCACGTGGGCGTGGCGAAGGTGCCGGACCCGCGCCTGGATGTCTTGGCCCGCCTGTTCCAGCCTCAGCGCATCGTGCCGGCGGAGGTCCGCTACGTGGACGTCGCCTTCGCCAGGGGAACGGCGCCGGGCCAGGCGCTGGACGCCCGTGCCCTGGCCGCCCTCCAGAGCGCCGACGCCCTCCTGGGCGTGGTGCGGGCCTTCGCCGACCCCGCCGTCGCCCTGCCCAAGGGCGGGGTGGACCCGGACCGGGACGCCACGCTGCTGGAGCAGGAGCTGCTCTTGGCCGATCTCGCCCTGCTGGAGAAGCGGCAGCAGCGCATCGACGAGGCGTTCAGGGGCGCCCGGGCCGGTGAGCGGGCCGCCTACCTTACCGAGCGGGAGCTGCTGCGGCGCATCCAGGCCGCCCTGGAAAGGGAGGTCCCGCTCCGTGCCCAGTCGTTCACGCCGGAGGAGGTGTCGCTGCTGCGGGGCTACCAGTTCCTGAGCGCCCGGCCGCTGCTCACGGTCTGGAACATCGGTGAGCAGGACCTGCCCCAGGCTGCCGCCCGGGAGGCGGAGCTGGCGGCGCGCTACGCGGGGTCGGCGCGCCGGGCCGTCGCCATCTGCGCCCGGATAGAGGCGGAACTGGCCCAGCTTTCGGAGCCCGAGGCCGCGGCTTTCCGGGCCGACCTGGGCCTGGTGGAGGCGGCCCGGGACCGGGTCATCCGCCTTTCCTACGAGCTGCTGGGCTATATCTCATTCTTGACCGTGGGGCCCGACGAGGTGCGGGCCTGGGCCATCCGCCGGGGCACCCTGGCCCCCCAGGCAGCCGGGAAGGTGCACTCCGACATCGAGCGGGGCTTCATCCGCGCCCAGGTGGTGGGCTGGCAGGAACTGGTGGCCACCGGGAGTCTGGCGGCGGCCCGCAGCCGCGGGCTGCTGCGACAGGAGGGGCGGGGCTACGAGGTGCAGGACGGCGACGTCATTGAGTTCCTCTTCAATGTCTAGTGGCGACGGCAACTTCCCGCGCTGGAATGCCCGCCCTGGAGCGGTTTAAGGAGCCCCGCTGATAATCGGTCAAGAGCAAGGGAGGGAGCGGGCTGCCGGCGACATCTATCGCGGATCAGTCGCCAGGTTCGGCGTCGATCCGCGAGGCGACCTCGCTCGCCCTGAGGGCAGAGGTGCGGTTCTCGGAACGTACGCTCTAACCATGGCGAGTCTTGTTGACAAACGCGCCATGGCAGCGGCTCTCACGTTGCGTTTCGTGGGGAGGATTATGAGGGTGTGACTACGCTTCGCCTTGCTCACGGAACGACGCGGCTGGTGGTGGCCTTAGCTATACTCATACTTGTGGGGGGCTCTTGTATCAGGGGGCCGCAGCGGGCCATGAGTGTGGATGTGCCGATAAGACGCATCGAATCACCGGCCGGAGCCTACGGCAGGATGCTCTGGCTTGCTGACGGCTGGCTCGTGGGTCACTTCGAGCCCAACCCGGACATTCTGAAAGGTACAAGTCGCCTGTGGAGGCTCGTATTGATGGCACCGGACTCGACATGCTCAATTTGCCTGAGGATGAGATAAAATGCCGCCGGACTGAGTTCGTGGCGTCAGGCATCCTGGGTGACGGCAGGCTTGAATTCCAAAGAACCTGTCGGCCAATGAATGCCACTCCTTCCACAGAGATCATGGCATGGGACCCCCGCACTGGTGTCACCGAAGTGTTGTTCAATTACCCGCTGCCGAAATGGAGCATCTTCTCAGGATTGGCGCCGGACGGGTCGCGTGGACTGATAACAGAATCTATAGCAATTCAATCAAAGTTGTATCTGCTGGAGAAAAGTGGCTGGTCCGAATTTGACTTAGGATTGGTGCGGGCTTATCAGCCCAAATGGTCGCCTGATGGGCAAAGGGTAGTCCTTGTCGGTAATCGTGCACTCTCGGGTCGCCCTGGCCCAGGCTGGGCGGATCAACTGCTTGACCTGTGGCTCTTGCCAGCTGACTGTCTGCCAGATGCAGAGTCATGCCGAGGCGCACTACGGCTGCTCCTAAGTGGCCTAGACATAGCAGGGTTGGCATGGTCCCCAGACGGAAAGTGGCTAGCTTTCGGTGGTAATCTCCAGAGCAAGGGACTAGGCGTCCGGCTGGTAAAGGTTGATACCGGCGAGGTTATCTGGGCTGCAAAGGGAGACTACGGGGTGTCGAGCTGGTCACCAGACGGGAAACGGATACTGGTGAACGGTCCGCCACCGGGGAAGGACCGCATAGGGACTGAAGACAGCAGTTCGGCGCTCTACATCCTGGATGTGAGCTCAGTAGTCGGGAAGTAGAGCTGCCTCTTCCGCATACCAGGCCATTGCCGCCGAGGCCGGCGAGACCGTCGTCTACGTGAACCGCTACTACGAGAAGAACATCACGACGGGTGATGTGACCACCTACTATTACCTGGGAGGCCGCCTCGTGGCGCTGAGAAAGGGCACGACGCTGGAGTACGTGCACCAGGACCACCCTTCGGCAGGCTCAGGGCAGGCCCTGGGCGGCTCCTTCGTGTCCACGGACGGCGCCGGCGCCCAGAAAGCGAGCGTGGCGGCACCCGCCTAACCCTGCCACCCGCAACGGGTAGGCAAGGTCCAGAAACACCTGCTGGTCCTCTCTGAACAA
>JACQGV010000249.1 GCA_016199375.1 Chloroflexota bacterium
CCCCATGCCCGCCTCCCTACCCGCACCTTCCCGTTACCGCGCACCTCTGGCGATTGTCGAACACGGCGCAAGGCGATGTCAACCGCGACCCCGTTCCCTCACCCTAACCCTCTCCCAGAGGGAGAGGGTACAGTATTCAACCCGCTCGTGGTGAGCTTGTCGAACCACGAGCCCGCCATCCTTCGACAAGCTCAGGATGAGCGAGCTACACACGGATTCTGCTCAGCGGCCCTTGAAGACCGCCTCGCGCCGCTCCAGGAAGGAGCGGCCGCCCTCCACGGCGTCCTCCGTGCCGCCCACGATGCGGGCGGTCACCCGGCACATCTCCAGGGCGGCGTCGAAGTCCAGGTCCTTGGCCCGCTGCATCTGCATCTTGGAGAGCTGGATGGCGATGGGAGGGCCCTTGGCGATGCGGGTCGCCAGCTCCAGGGTGGCCGCCTCTAGCTGCTCGCTGGGCACCAGCTTGTTCAGGGCACCGACGCGGAAGGCCTCCTCCCCCTCCAGGAAATCGGCGGTGTAGACCAACTCCATGGCCTTGGGCAGCCCGATGACCCTGGGGATGAGCCAGACGCCGCCGATATCGGGCAGGATGCCCCGGCGGATGTAGGCGACCATGAAGCGAGTCTTCTCGCTGCCCACCCGCAGGTCGCAGGCGCAGGCGATGTCGAAGCCGCCGCCCACCGCGGGCCCGTTGACCATGGCGATGGTGGGCACCTGGCAGTGGAAGATGCTGTGGGTGACCTGCTGCAGGCCGATGCGCAGGCCCAGGCGGTCGGGGGGCCGTGGCGCCGTGGCGCGCTCGCCCATGCGGTTGGCGACCACGTCGGCGCCGGCGCAGAAGGCGCGCCCAGCGCCGGTGACCACCACGCAGCGCACGCCGGAGTCGCTGGCGATGTCCTGAAAGGCGGCGGCGACCTCGCCGGCCAGCTCGTTGGTCAGGGCGTTCAGCTTCTCCGGACGGTTGAAGGTGACCCGCGCGAGGGGGCCCTGCTTGGCGTAGAGGATGTTCTTGAACTCCACGGCGTCCTCCGGTCTAGCTGGCCGAGCCGGTTAGCTCCTCGTAGCCATGGGCGAAGGGGCAGTAGATCTCCAGGGCCACCGGCCTGTGCTGAGCGTCAGCTTTCAGCCAGGCGGAGAGCTTCAGGTTGTAGTCGCCCAGGCTGCCGCTCAGGGTGTGGGTGCGGGGGTTGTAGCTCCAGGGCTGGGAGCGGCGGCGCGGCCAGATGGCTGCCAGGACTTCGATCTCGCCCACCTCCAGGCTGGCTCCGTCCGTGGGCGAGAGGCGGTGCAGGGCCGGCTCCAGCCGCTGGTTGGGGTGGGAATGGAACCAGCCCAGCGGGCGCTCCAGGGTGCTCAGCGAGGCCAGGGCCTGGCGCACCCGCCCCCGGGCCGCCTTGTTGGGCCTGACCTCGCGGGGCGTCCGCGCCGCCGACTGGAGGGCCACCGCCCGCTGCACCACGATCCCGCTGCCGCCGGAGCGGTAGCCCGTGAGGATGCCCAGGCACTCCTTGTTGAACACCTCCACTGCCGCCAGCACCACACCCAGGAAGGCGTTCTCAGAGAGGTACAGCCGCGGCGGGAGCGGCTGCAGGGGCAACGGTATGCGATTGGCGGGCGGGGCGAGCCCGCGCGTGTTCAGCGCCATGGTGGAGCCTCTGAAGCTGCTCTAGCGGTTACTTGACGGCCCCCGCCGCCCGTAGCTTGGTGATCTCGGCCGGGGAGTGGCCCAGGCCGCGCAGCACCTCATCGGTGTGTTGTCCCAGCGCGGGGCCGAAGCCGCGCACCTTGCCAGGTGTATCGGACAGCTTGGGCGCGATGCCGACCTGGGCTACCTTTCCCAGCTTGGGATGGTCCAGGTAGATGACCATGTTGCGGGCCTTCACCTGGGGGGCGCTCTCCAGCTCGTCCAGGCTGTACACGTGGCCGACGCAGATGTCCGTCTGGGCGAGGATGTCGAACCACTCGTCGCGGGTCTTGGTCTTGAACTGCTGGGCAAAATAGGCCCTGATCTCCTCCCGCTTGGCCCCCGTGGTGTTCTGGTGGGGGATGAAGTCGTCCCGGCCCATGGCCCGGCAGAGGTTGGCGTAGAACCAGGGCTCCAGGGAGCCCAGGCTGATGTACTTGCCGTCCTTGCACTCATAGACGTCGAAGTGGGGAAGCTGGCCCGTCAGGTACCACTCGCCGCGAGGGGTGATCGTGCGCTCCCGAAAATAGCTGGAGAGCATGGAGGCCGCCACCAGCATGACCCCGTCCATCATGGAGATGTCCACCATCTGGCCGCGGCCCGTCTTCTGGCGGGCGATGATGGCCGCCATGATGCCGATGGCCCCGTGCATCCCGCCCCCCGCGAAGTCCGCCAGGAAATTTTGGGGGATCACCGGCTTCCCGCCCTTGTTGCCGATGACGCCCAGGGCGCCCGCATGGGAGATGTAGTTGATGTCGTGGCCCACCAGGGTAGCGTAGGGGCCGGTCTGGCCGTAGCCGGTGATGGCGCAATAGATAATCCTGGGGTTGAGCTTGCTCAGGGTCTCGTAGTCCACGCCCAGACGCTTCGTCGTGCCGGGGCGGAACCCCTCGACCACCACGTCGGAGTCCTTGACCAGCCGGTAAAAGATCTCGCGGGCCTCGGGCAGCTTGAGGTTCAGGCCGATGCTGCGCTTGTTGCGCTCCAGGGCATCAAATGGGTTGGCCTCGGCCCTGATGCCGGGCTGGTTGGCCCCCGCGGCCCCGGCCTGCTCCGCCCGCCGGCCCGAGATGGGGCCCGCCTCCTCGATCTTCAGGACATCGGCGCCCAGGTCTCCCAGGATCATGGTACAGTGGGGGCCGGGCGCCAGGCGCGACATATCCAGGACCTTGATTCCTTCCAGGGGGAGCGTCATCAGGAGGGCCTCCTTCGGCGGTTCTGCTTGCGCCCAGGCATCATAGGCCAGGACTGGGGGGGGAGTCAACCGGGGTGCACCTTGCCCAGGGGAAACGGTGTGGATTGCCCAGGTCTCGCCGCGCTGCGGTCCCGTAGGATAATCTAGGCAGTCAGTATCGCGCCGGGCGTCGTTCTCGCTGTGGCGACGAGGCTCGGCGCATTCGGCGCTTCCGCCGCCGCGCGGTGCGCCGAGGAAGGAGATCGAGATGGCGCTACCTACCCAGCCGCTACGGGACGAGCACAAGGATCTGCTCCCCCATATCGAGACGCTGGCGACGCTGGCTGACTCGGTGGGGCAGTTGGCCCCAGGGCTGCTCCGGAAGCGGGTGGACGAAGCCCACGGGTTCCTGGCCCATCACCTTATAGCCCACGCCCAGGCTGAGGACCGGGCGCTGTACCCAGTTGTGGCGAAGCTGATGGGCGCACCGGAGGCCACGGCCACCATGAGCCGCGACCACGTGGAGGTGGGCCGGCTCACCGCCGAGCTGGCCGCGCTGCGCTCGCAACTGTCCGGTGCCACGGTCTCGGATGTGCAGGCGAAGGCGCTGAGGCGCATCCTGTACGGCCTCTACGCCCTGGTGAAGGTCCACTTCGCCAAGGAAGAGGAGATCTACCTCCCGCTCCTCGACGCCCGCCTCAAGCCGGCCGCAGCGCGCCGCATGTTCGAGGCGATGGAGAAGGCGGCGCTGGAGGCGATGGGGCACAGCCACTAGCCGAGGATTCACTAAGCATATCCCTACAGGAAGGGCCTCTCGGCCCGTGCTACACAGGAGCCAGGCCACCCGACTGTGGCTAAGGCTCCTGCTGGCAGCGCGCTCGTAGTGAAGGGCACCAGCCTCTGTTAGCG
>JACQGV010000251.1 GCA_016199375.1 Chloroflexota bacterium
AAGCCCACGTCGGCCTGGGCCAGGGCGGGGGCGTCGTTGATGCCATCGCCCACCATGGCGACCCGCCGGCCGCGGGCCTGGAGCTTCTTGATCTCGGTGGCTTTGCCCTCCGGCAGCACCTCCGCCAGCACCAGCTCGATGCCCAGCTGGCGGCCGATGGCGCGGGCGGTGCGCCGGTTGTCGCCGGTGATCATGGCGACCTCGATGCCCATCCGGCGCAGGGACTGCACGGCCGCCAGCGAGGTCGGCTTCAGCGTGTCGGCCACGGCCACGATGCCAGCGGCGGCGCCGTCCCAAGCCACGAACATGGCGGTCTTGCCAGCATCCTCCAGGGACTCGGCAGCGGCGGCGAGGGCGTCCAGGGGGATGCCACGCTCCGCCATGAGGGTGCGGTTCCCCACCAGGATGCGATGTCCCTGGTGCTCGGCCTCCACGCCCCGGCCCGGGACCGCCTTGAACGCGCTGGGCTCCTCCAGCGCCAGGCCCCGCGCCTGGGCGCCGCGGACCACCGCCTCGCCCAGGGGGTGCTCCGACTGCTTGTCGGCGCTGGCGGCCAGCCGCAGGACCTGCTCGTCCGCCATACCGACGGCAACCACGTCGGTCAGGGAGGGCTCGCCCCGGGTCAGGGTACCGGTCTTGTCGAAGATGACGGTCTGGAGCTTGGCCGTGGCCTCGATGGCCTCGGCGCCCTTGAACAGGATGCCGTGCTCCGCCCCCAGGCCCGAGCCCATCATGATGGCGCTGGGCGTGGCCAGCCCCACGGCGCAGGGGCAGGAGATGACCAGCACCGTCACGCTCATGAGCAGGGAGAAGCCGAACACGCCCAGCCCGGTCAGGGTGTTGGGCGAGAGGATGAAGCGGCTCTGGGGCTCGAACCACTGCTGGTAGCCGAAGAAGAACCAGAAAGCGAAGGTGAGCAGGGCCAGCACGTGCACGCCCAGGATGAAGTGGCCCGCCACGGCGTCGGCGAGGCGCTGGATGGGGGCCTTGCTGACCTGGGCGTCCTCCACCAGTTTGACGATCTGGGCCAGGGCGGTATCCTTGCCCACCCGCTGCGCCTCGAACCGGAAGGCCCCGGTCTTGTTCATGGTCCCGCCGATGACCTGGTCGCCCGCCTTCTTCTCCACCGGCAGGCTCTCGCCCGTGATCATGGACTCGTCCACGGCGGAGTAGCCCTCCCGCACCACGCCGTCCACGGGGATGCTCTCGCCGGGGCGGACCAGGACCACGTCCGCCACCTCGACCTCATCGGCGGGCAGCTCCACCTCCTGGTCCTGGCGCAGGACCCGCGCCCGCTTGGGCTGAAGCTTCATCAGCCGGCGGATGGCCTGGGAGGTGCGCCCGCGGGTGATGGCCTCCAGGTAGCGGCCCAGGACGATGAAGGCGGTCAGCAGCGCCGCCGATTCGAAGAAGGTGGCCTTCTCGCCGCCGAAGCCGGCGTGGGGCCAGACGGTGTTGACGAGGGCGATGAAGTAGGCGGCCCCGATGCCGGTGGCGTACAGCAGGTTCATGTCGGTGACGCCCCGGCGCAGGCCGTTGAAGCTGTTCACGAAGAACTGGCGGCCGGGGCCCAGGACGATGGGCGTGGTCCAGCCCAGCAGCCAGTACTTGTTGCCCAGGAGCGCGGGCACGAAGTCGGGCAGGACCCAGAACTCCCGGAAGGTGCCCGCCATGATCAGCAGGCCCACCGGCCAGGCGATGAGCATATTGATGAGCTGGCGGCGGACCTCCCGCTGGCGCGCCTCCTGCTCTCGGTCCAGGGCGGCGGCGCCGCTCTCCTTCTCCTGCACCTGGTAGCCCAGTCCGGCGATGACCTTCTTGATCTCGGCGGGGCGGATGGCGCCGCCGGCGTACTCGACGCTGGCCGTGTCCGTGGCCAGGTTCACCTTGATACCGGCGACGCCCGGCAGGTTGCCCACCGCCTTTTCGATGATGCTCTGGCAGTGGGCGCCGTTCATCCCCAGGACCAGGAAATCGGCGCGGTCCCAGGGCACCTCGTAGCCCACCGCTTTGACCGCCTTGCCAAGCTTCAGCAGCGGGGCGCGGTCGGGGTCGAGCTCCACCACGGCCCGACCGCCCTCCAGGCTGACGGCAGCCGACGCGACCCCCGGCACTCCGGTGAGGGCCTTCTCGACGGTGGTGACGCAGGCGGCGCAGTGCATCCCCGCTACGGGAAGGGAGATGCGCTTCAGGTTCGGTGGCGCCGTCTGTTGCTCAGCCATTATGTTCTCCACACCCTGGCCGCTGGTGAAACTCTCCGGGGCCAGGCTAGCGGTTGGCGATCCGGTAGAGCTCGGAAAGCTCGGTGATTATCTGGGCCTCGCGGCCGCCCTTGATGCCCTCGACAACGCAGTCGCCCAGGTGTCCGTCCAGCATCATCGCCTCCAGCTTCTCGATGGCGCGGCGGACGGCCCTGGTCTGCTTCAGGACATCCACACAGTACTGGTCGGCCTCGATCATGCGGCGGATGCCCGCCAGGTGGCCCTCGATGTAGCGCAGCCGCTTCAGGCTGTCTTTGCGAACATGGTCTTGCATCTGTCGCCTACCCACACCCCCTGGGTGGGGGCCTGCTCGCTAACATACTACAGCGCCGGCACCGCCAAGGCAAGCGCCGCCGCCGGCCCCCCAGCAGGCTGCTGAAAGAGCCTGTCGAACCATCCCCCGGGTCCCCCTTCCCTTCGACAGGCTCAGGGCAGGCTCTTTCCGGGG
>JACQGV010000022.1 GCA_016199375.1 Chloroflexota bacterium
GCTCGGGCCCCCAGGTCCGCCCGTCGCTTCCCTGGTTGCCTCGTGACATTCGCGTAGCCGCGTTTGAACCCACCCAATGCAGAGGGGGAGAGCGATGAACGTACCTAATCGCGTCCATCTTGGGCGCAAACCTTGGGTCACAGCCGCGGCCCTGGCGGCCCTCGCCCTGGCCGTAGCCGTCGCCTGCGGCGGCGCCGCGCCCACCGCCACGCCAACCCGGGCGCCGGCGACGACTGCGCCGGTGGCCGCCCCCACGGCGGCGCCCGCGGCCCAGCCGACCGCGACGCCAGCGGCACTCGCGCAGGCCACCGCGGCCCCCACCCGCGCGGCGCCGACGCCCACGGCGCGCGTAGCCGCCTCGCGCGGCAAGATCGTCTACGCCAAGCCCGTGGACATGGGCCGCACCAACACCGTACAACCAACCGGCGGCGCCGGCGGCCCTGACAACCCCTTCATCAGCAGTCTGAACGCCGGCCTCACCTCAATAACCCTGGACGGCACGCTCATACCCTGGGCGGCCAAGCGGTGGGAGTTCTCCCGGGATCAGAAGACCCTCACCCTCACCATCCGGGACGACGTGGTCTTCCACGATGGCACCAAGGCCACTGTGGACGACTGGGTCTTCCGCTTCAACGACCTGTACCTGAACCCCATCCAGCCGGGCGCCGCCAAGCCCACCGGTCGCCAGCCCGTAGCGGAGAAGGTGGAGAAGGTGGGGCCCGACAGCTTCCGCATCGTCTGGCCCAGCCCCAACTCCTGGTTTCTGGAGGAGATCCTTAAGACCGAGCAGAGCGGCGGCCTGAGCATCTACCCCAAGGACTACATCCAGCGGGTGGGCTTCGATGAGTTCTACAAGAACCCCGTCGGCGCGGGGCCCTACAAGCTAGCGCGCCGACAGGCGGCGACAGCCGTATTCATGGAGGCTCACGAGCAGTTCTTCAACGGCCCCCCGGCGGTGAAGAGCATCGAGGTCCGCATCGCCCCCGAGGACAGCACCCGGGTGGCCATGTTCCTCACGGGCGAGGCCGACATCGCCGAGTCCACCGCCCCCCAGTACCTCCCCCAGGTCGAGCGGCTAGAGGGGACCCGGATCCTGGGCGTGCGCTCCGGCCAGGAGGTGGTCATCCACTTCCTGGCCATGTACGAGAAGGTCCCTGACACCGACCAGCCGAATCCCTTCCGCGACGTAAGGGTACGGCGAGCCTTTGCCCACGCCGTGGACAAGAAGGCCATCGTGGAGCGCATCGCCGGCAGGGCCGGCGTGGCCGTCAAGGGGCCCTTCAGCGACTTCCATATCGGTGCCGACGAGGCCAACATAACGGAGTACGAGTACAACCCGGAGAAGGCCAAGCAGCTCCTGCGAGAGGCTGGCTATCCCTTCACCACGGCCTTCAATGTCTACTCCTACCAGGCCAGCGCCCCCGCGCCGTTGGCCGTCGAGGCCTTCGCAAACTACTTGAAGGAGGTCGGCGTCAACGCCGTCTTCACCAACCTCGAGGTGACGGCCCTCATCCGGAGGTGGGCGAACAGAACCTCCTACCCCATGACCTTCATTCGCTCCTGGAATGTCCACCTGGACCCCCTGAACCACCACTTCGGCTACCTCGACACCCGTGCCAATGGCTTCGGCAGCACTCTCGATGGCTTCGCCAGCGACCTCAAGCTGGACGCATTGGCTGCGGAGGCCGACCGCACCGCCGAGCCGAAGGCCCACGCCGAGGCGGTGAAAAAGTACTACCGCTACCTGCACGAGCAGGCCTACGTGATCGATCTCTACGCCATCGTGGACAACCACGCCATCGGCAAGCGGGTAGACTGGCGCTACCCGCCGGGGCTGCCCAGCCGCTTCGACCTCATCACCTGGCGGCAGTAGCGCCTGCTCCGGGGGCCACGCTGGCAGGCGTGGCCCCGGTACGATTAGTCGAGCTAGCAGTAAGTCCTAGGAGGAGTTGCAGCGATGTCACTAACGAAACCCGGCCGACGGCTCGCCAGCCTCGCGGCCCTGGCCCTTGTATTCGCCGTCGCCTGCGGCGGCGCCGCGCCCACCGCCACACCCACCACCCGGCCCGCGGCAACAGCCTCCGCGCCGGTGGCCGCCCCCACCAAGGCGGCGCCCGCTCAGCCGACACCCACGCCGGCGGCGGCCGCGCAGGCCACCGCGGCCCCCACCCGCGCGGCGCCGACGGCGACGGCGCGCGTCGCGGCCTCCCGCGGCAAGATCGTCTACGCCAAGCCCGTGGACATGGGGCGCAGCACCACCATTTCGGCGGCGGGCTCGGCTGGCGGCCCCGACACTCCCTTCAGCAGCAGCCTGAACGCCAGCTTCACCGCGCGGACTCTGGACAACCAACTCATCCCCTGGCTTGCATCCGGCTGGAAGTTCAGCTCCGACGACAAGGTGCTGGACGTGACCATCCGCAAGGGCGCGGTGTTCCACGACGGCTCGCCGGTGACCGCGGATGACGTGGTGTATAGCCTGGACAAGCTCTGGCTCAACACCATAGTGCCCGGGGCAGTCCCGCCATCGGGGTCGCGCCCTGTTCTCCCCTCCCGCGTAGAGAAGACCGGGCCTGACACGGTGCGGGTCACTTTCCCCGAGCCTGACCCCACCTTCCTGGCGGAGCTTATGAACAGCGAGGCGCCGGGTGGGCTCATCAATATCTATCCCAAAGCCGTGATCGAGAGAGTGGGGTTCGACGCCTTCTATAAGGCGCCCGTTGCCAGCGGGCCCTACAAGCTGGCCAAGCGCAGCCCTGCCGAGAGCCTCGTCCTGGAGGCCCACGAGCAGTTCTTCAACGGACCGCCGCCGGTCAAGACCATCGAGGTCCGCATCGCCCCCGAGGACACCACCCGCGTCGCCATGTTCCGCACCGGCGAGGCCGACATCGCCGAGTCCATCGCGCCCCAGTTCCTGTCCGACCTGGAGAGGGTCCCCGGGGCCAAGGTCCTCACCGTCCGCTCCGGCCAAGAGGTGGTCATCAACATCCAGACTGCCGTCAAGACCATCCCCGGCACTGACCGCCCCAATCCCTTCCTGGACGTGCGGGTGCGCCGCGCCCTCATCCACGCCACGGACAAGAAAGCTATCGCCGAGCGCATCGCCGGCCGCGCCGGCGTCCCCGTAGTCGGCCCCTACAGCACCTTCCACCTGGGGGCCGTGCCTGACAAGATCCAGGAGTACGAGTACAACCCGGAGAAGGCCAAGCAGCTCCTCAAAGAAGCC
>JACQGV010000031.1 GCA_016199375.1 Chloroflexota bacterium
GATGCCCGCCTCCGCCAGGGCCGGGCAGACCCAGGCGGCGCGGCGCGACACCTGCTCGCAGAAGGCCCAGTCCACGGACGTATCCAGGCCGGGGGGCTCGTCGGGGTTGCGCATGCCCATAATCAGCCCGGCGCCCTCGCGCCGGAAGTAGAAGCCGGTCTCGAAGTCTATGACCATGGGGATGCGCTCCGGCACGCCCGCGAAGGGCTGGGTCACATAGACGCAGCGGCGCACCGGCTCGATGGGGACATCGAGGCCGGCCGGGGCCGCCAGAGGGCGGGTGAAGGCGCCGGTGGCCAGCACCACCACGGGTGCCGCCACGGGGCCGGACGGCGTTTCCACGCCCGCCACCCTATCGCCCTGGCGCAGCAGCGCCGTGACCGGCGTCTCCTCCAGGATGGTGGCGCCCAGACGGCGCGCCGCGCGGGCGAAACCCTGGACCACGCTATCGGGCACGGCGTGGCCGTCGCGCTCGCCGAAGGCCGCCCCCAGCAGGTCGTCGGTGCGGAGCGGGGGCACGAACTCCCGGCACTCCGCCGGCGTCAGGAGGTGCACCGGCACGCCCAGCGACTTCTGGAGGACGGCGCTCTCCTGCAACGAGCGCCAGTCCTCCGGCGAGCGCGCCAGCATCAGGTAGCCGGTCAGCCGCAGGTCCGCCGGCGCCCCGGTCTCCTCCTCGAAACGCTCCAGGGTGGCGATGCTCTCCAGGGAGAGGCGGACGTTGAGCTCGGTGGCGAACTGGTGGCGGACGCCGCCCGCCGCACGGCCGGTGCTGCCGGAGCCCAGGCGGTCGGCCTCCAACAGCACCACGTCTTTCAGCCCCGCGCGCGCCAGGTGAAAGGCGATGGAGGCGCCGATGCAGCCACCGCCGATGATGACAGCGGAGGCGGTGCGTGGCAGTGCTGCCACCGGCCTCAGCCCTGCCGCGGCAGCGGCGGACGCGCCGCCGCCGGGCGCGCCAGCCCGCGCTCCAGGAGCGCCGTGGCCTGCTCCACCATCTCCCGCACCACCTGGGCAGCAGGCTTGATCTCCTTGAACAGGCCGGTAATCTGCCCGGCGGGGCTGAACATCAGGTCGGTACGGCCGGCCTGCTCGGCGCTGTAGAGGAAATCGGACATCAGGAGGCCCTGCAAGGGCATGCCCAGGGCCGGGGGGCCGTCGCTCTCCCAGCGCTCGGTGAGGCGGTTGCGCAGGTTGCGCATGGTCTTGCCCGAGTAGACCCTGGTAACCTGGGTATCCTCGTCCGCGGCCTCCAGCATCCGTTGCTTCCACCACCGCGGGGCGTTGCCCTCCACGGTGGGGATGAAGGCGGAGCCGCACCAGACACCTATGGCCCCCAGGGCCAGCGAGGCCACCAGGCCACGCCCATCGCCGATGCCGCCGGCAGCCACGACCGGCCGCGGCGCCACCGCATCCGCCACCTGGGGCACCAGGGCCAGGGTGCCGATGCGACCGGTGTGGCCGCCCGCTTCGTGGCCCTGGGCCACCACGATGTCGGAGCCGGCCTGGGCCATGCGGACGCCGTTCTTCACATTGCCCACGAGGCTCGCCACGATGATGCCCCGGCTGTGCATCAGGTCAATGACCTCTTTGGAGTTGCCCAGCCCGGAGGCAAAGACGGCGGGCCGCAGCTCCACCACCGCCTCGACCTGCTCCCGGACGTAGCTGTGGGTCAGGGCGCGCCGCCCGCGGGTGCTGGCCGCCTCCGGCACGCTGAAGTCGCGGTACAGCCCCCTGACGTAGCCCGTGTGGGCCGGGGGAATATCGGCCTTGAACTCCGTGGCGCTGCCGGCGTCGGGCAGCCGGGCGGGCAGCAGGAGGTCAATGCCGAAGGGCTTGTCGGTCAGCGACCGCAGCCTCTTCACCTCGGCCGCCATCTGGTCGGGAGTCAGGCTGGTGGCGGCCAGGACGCCGAAGCCACCGGCGTTGCAGACCGCCGCCGTCAGCTCGGCGCGGGAGACCGGGTCCATCCCGGCCAGCATGATGGGATACTCGCAGCCCAGGAGGTCGCAGAGCGCGGTATGAAGCGGGTGATGCATGGCTGGCTCCTCCCTGGAAAAGCTGTGGGCTCGGTATAGCACAACCAGAGCGTGACGGCAATGCCGCCACGGGCCCCACCTTTTGATTCAGCCCTCCCCAGGGTGTTACAATGGCCCCCACTGCGGGGCCGTATCTCACGGCCCCTTGAGCGTGACTGATCGCTGTGTTCGTGACCCCGTTGAATCCCCTGCACCGGGCCGCCGGTGCCAGGATGGTGGAGTTCGCCGGCTGGGAGATGCCGGTGTACTGCACCGGCATTGTCGCGGAGCACCGAGCGGTGCGGCGACAGGCCGGCATCTTCGATGTCTCCCACATGGGCCGCCTGGAGCTCACTGGCCCCCAGGCCCTGGGGCTCCTGCAGTGGCTTTTCACCACCGACATCGCCGCCCTGCGGGACGATCAGGGACAGTACACCGTGCTCTGTCACCTGGCCGGCGGCATCCTGGACGACTGCGTCCTGTACCGTCGCGACGAAGGGCGTTTCCTCCTGGTGTGCAACGCCTCCAACCGCCCGAAGCTATTGAGCTGGACCGGCGGCTGGCAGCGGCGCTATCCGGGCGCCCGCCTGGCCGACCAGACGCGCGGCTCGGCCATGATCGCCGTGCAGGGCCCGGCTGCTCCCGGGCTGGTGGCTGACGTGCTGGGACCGGGGCTCCTGGCGCTACCCCGGTTCCACCTAGGCCAGGGGTTCTTTCAGGGGAAGCCGGTGCTGGCCGCACGCACAGGCTACACCGGCGAGGACGGCTTCGAGCTGGTGTGCGACTCCGCGCAGGCGCCAGCCCTCTGGCAAGACCTGGTAGCGAGGGGCGCCACTCCCTGTGGCCTGGGGGCGCGGGACACGCTGCGCCTCGAGGCCGCCCTCCACCTCTATGGCAACGACATGGATGAGTCCCGCGACCCCTTCTCGGCGGGCCTGGGGAGGCTGGTCCACCTCGACAAGGGCCCTTTCCTGGGCCGGGACGCCCTGGTCCGGCTCCAAGCCCAGGGGCCCGCTGAGCGGCTGGTGGGGCTGCGGATGCTGGGACGGGAGATCGCCCGCCACGGCTACCTCATCCTGGATGGCGGCCGCCGCGCCGGGGTGGTGACCAGCGGCAGCCACGCCCCCTGGCTGGAGTGCAACATAGCGCTAGGCTACGTCGAGAGCAGGCTGGCCGAGCCGGGCACCAGGCTTCAGATAGACGTGCGCGGGCGGCGGGCCGAGGCCGTGGTGGTGCCCAGGCCCTTCTACCGCCGGGGCGCACCAGGTGGGCACTCCAGACCTGAGGAAACAACGCAACGGGAGAGCTAGGAGGAGGAGATGGCAAAAGTCCCCCCGGAGCTGCGCTACAGCAAGGAGCACGAGTGGGTGAAGGTGGCTGGCGGCACGGCTCTCATCGGCATCACCGACTACGCCCAGGAGGAACTGGGCGACGTGGTATACCTGGACCTGCCCAAGGTCGGGGCCAGGCTGGCGCAGTTCCAGAAGATGGGGGAGATAGAGTCGGTGAAGGCCGTGTCGGACCTGTTCTCGCCCCTCTCCGGCGAGGTCAGCGCCGCCAACCAGGCCGCCATTGATAACCCCGAGCTGCTGAACAAGGACCCCTATGGGGAGGGCTGGCTGGTGAAGGCGACGGGGTTCGACCGCAAGGAGCTAGACAACCTCCTGACCGCCGCCGCCTACGAGAGCTTTCTAGCCGGGCTGGCCCACTAGTGGGCACCAACACCTCTCCCTACATCCCCAACACCGAAGCCGACCGCCAGGCGATGCTGCAGGCCATCGGCATCGCCTCCCTGGAAGAGCTCTTCGCCGACATCCCGGCCGCAGCCCGCAACCCACGCCTGCAACTGCCGGCGCCGCGCTCCGAGGCCGAGCTGCGCCGTGAGCTGGAGGAGCTGGCGGCGTGTAACCTGACCAGCCCCCCGTCCTTCCTGGGCGGGGGGGCCTACCGCCACTTCGTGCCAGCAGTCGTCCGCCACCTGGTGGGACGGAGCGAGTTCGCCACCGCTTACACCCCCTACCAGCCGGAGATCAGCCAGGGCACGCTCCAGGGCATCTTCGAGTTCCAGAGCCTGGTCTGCCAGCTCCTGGCCATGGACGTGGCCAACGCCGGGATGTACGACGGCGCCTCCGCCCTGGCCGAGGCCTGCCTGATGGCCTGCCGTCTCACTGGCAGGCGGCGCGTCATCGCCCTGGACAGCGCGTCGCCGCGCCTCCTGGAGGTAGTGCGCAGCTACACCCAGGCCCTGGAGATCAGGGTGGAGACGGCACGGACTCTCCCCAGCACTATCGCGGGCGATGTGGCCTGTGTGGTCGTCCAGCACCCCAGCTTCTTCGGCTACCTGGAGGACGCCGACGGGGCGGCCCGGTCGGCCCACGCGGCGGGGGCACTGCTGGTCATGAGCGTTGACCCCGTCTCCCTGGGGATGCTCCGGCCCCCCGGCGAGCTGGGCGCCGACATCGCCGTGGCGGACGGACAGGCCCTGGGCGGCGCCCTGAGCTTCGGCGGCCCCTCGGTGGGGCTGCTGGCCTGCCGGCAGCAGTACATCCGCCAGCTCCCCGGGAGGCTGGTGGGGCAGACGCTGGACCAGGACGGACGGGCCGGCTACGTGCTGACCCTGCAGACCCGCGAGCAGCACATCCGGCGGGAGCACGCCACCTCCAATATCTGCACCAACGATTCCCTGGTGGCCCTGGCGGCCGCCATCCACCTGGCGGCGCTGGGCAGACAGGGGCTGCGCCGGGTCGCCGAGCTGTGCTACCACAAGGCCCACTACGCCGCGGGGCGGATCGCGGCGCTGCCCGGCTACCAGCTCCCCCTGGCCGGGACGTTCTTCAAGGAGTTCGTCGTCGCCTGCCCGCGCCCGCCGCGGGAGGTGAACGCCATCCTTGCGGAGCGCGGTATCGTGGGCGGCCTGGACGTCAGCGACCTCAGCCCCAACGGGATGTTGCTCTGCGTCACCGAGCTCCACCGGCGGGAGGAGATAGACAACCTGGCAGCCGGTCTGCAGGCGGCCGGCCAGCGTGCTGCGAGGGGATAGCGGATGGCACTAATACCCGACCCCATAGAGGCGACCCGCGCCCTGCTCATGGACCGCAGCCAGCCGGGGCGCGTGGCGGTCTCCTTGCCGGCCCTCGACGTGCCCCAGGCGCCCCTCCCCACCGAGGGCCTCCTGCGACAAGACCTGCCCCTTCCCGAGGTGAGCGAGGGGGAGCTGGTGCGCTACTTCACCCACCTGAGCCACCTCAACTACGCCGTGGACACGGGCTTCTACCCCCTGGGCTCCTGCACCATGAAGTACAACCCCAAGTGGCACGACGAGGCGGCTGCCCTGCCCGGCTTCACCGACCTTCACCCCCGCCAGGACCCTGCCCAGGCCCAGGGCGCCCTACGGCTGATCTGGGAATTGCAGGAGGCGCTGGGGGAGATCACCGGGCTGCCGGGCTGCAGCACCGCCCTGGCCGCAGGGGCCCAGGCAGAGCTGGCGGGGATGCTTATCATCCGCGCCTACCTGCGCGCGCGCGGCGAGGAGGGGCGGAAGCTCGTGCTCGTGCCGGACTCGGCCCATGGCACCAATCCGGCCTCGGCCGCCATGGCCGGTTTCGAGGTGGTAACGGTGCGCTCCAACGGCGACGGCAACATGGACCTGCCGGCGCTGCGGGCTGCCACCACGTCCCAGGTTGCCGGCATCATGCTGACAATGCCGACCACCCTGGGCCTCTTCGACCCTCAAGTGCAGGAGGTCTGCCGGATTGTCCACGAGGCCGGGGGGCTGGTCTACGGCGACGGGGCCAATCTGAACGCCATCCTGGGCCGGGCCAAGTTTGGGGAGCTGGGCTTCGACATAGTCCACCTGAACCTGCACAAGACCTTCAGCACACCCCACGGAGGGGGCGGGCCGGGCGCCGGCGTCCTCTGCGTCCGGCCGGAGCTGGCCCCCTTCCTCCCAGCGCCGGTCGTCGCCCGCCGCGACGGGGACGGCGGGCCCTTCTTCGCCCCCGAGCACCCCGCCCAGAGCATCGGCCGCCTCCACGGCGCCGGCGGCAACTTCGGGATACTGGTGCGCGCCTACTGCTACATCCGCTCCCTGGGCGAGGCCGGGCTCCGGGAGGTGAGCGCCAACGCGGTGCTCAACGCCAACTACCTGCGGGCGCGGTTGCGTGGCGCCTACCGCAACCCCTACGACCGCCCCTGCATGCACGAGGTGGTACTCTCGGCGGTCGAGCAGAAGGCCCGCGGGGTGCGCGCCCTGGACATCGCCAAGCGGCTGATTGACTACGGCTTCCATCCACCCACCATCTACTTCCCCCTCATCGTTGAGGAGGCGCTGATGATCGAGCCCACGGAGAGCGAGTCCAGGGAGACGCTGGACCGCTTCATCGCCGCGCTCCTCGCCATAGATAGGGAGTCGCGGGAGAGCCCCGCCACGGTCCGCGAGGCCCCCCGGCGGGCGCCGGTGCGGAGGCTGGACGAGGCGACAGCTGCCCGC
>JACQGV010000027.1 GCA_016199375.1 Chloroflexota bacterium
CGTAGTCGGCGCCCGCCTCCTGGGCCGCCAGCGCCTCCTGGACGTTGTTCGTAGAGGTGCCCACCAGCATCCCCGCAGGCACCAAGCGCCGGACCTCGCCCACCGGAAGGTCCTTCTGGCCCAGGTGGACGCCGTGGGCGCCGCAGGCCAGGGCCAGGTCGGCGTGGTCGTTCACGAAGAAGAGGGCACCGAAGGAGTCGCACAGGGCGCGCAGCTCCCGCGCCAGGGGCAGCACCTGCCCCTTGTCCAGGGCCTTCTCCCGGAGCTGGAGCATCCGCGCCCCGCCCTCCAGGGCGGCGTGGGCGACTGCGAGCGGCGGCAGACCGCCGCGGGGCTGGGCGTCCAGGAGCACGTAGAGCCCCCGGATGCGGCCCCGGTCGGCGCGGGCCAGGCTGGCGTCGGCCCTGGGTGAGGCTGGCTCCATGGCTCTAGTTTATCCGATCCATACCCTGACACCCGCCACGGCACCAGCGGCGCAGCCACGGCGCGGGCTGGTCTATTGACCCCAGTCCTACGATAGAGGGCAGGTCAACATCCTCGTTGAGGGTACGTGGCATGAGGCTAGCAGGCTTCGGACGCCGTTTGGCTCGGGCGGCCACCCTTGACGGGAGCGCCTATTCTGAACTGGCTGCCGATAGGAGCGCCACAGGAGAGGCGCTTCTGGTCGTGCTCGCCACCGGGCTCGCGACTGGTATCAGTTCCTTGGATGAAGGTGGCGCAAGAGCTGTCAGAGACCTCCCCGCGGGTATTCTGCTCGCTTTCATCGGGTGGGTGGTGGGTGCCTCCATTGCTTACGTAGCCGGCACGAAGGTTTTGAGGGGGCGGCAGGCCGATGTCTCCTGGGGGATGGTCGCCCGAGCTGTCGGCTTTGCGCAGGCGCCGGGTGTGCTTAGAGTCTTCGGCGCCATTCCTGGGCTAGGTCCGACCATAGCCATCGTTACTCTCTTTTGGCAATTCATAGCCATGACCGTGGCCCTGCGCCAGACGCTCGGGTACACCTCCTACTGGCGTCCGCTGGGCGTGCTGGCAATCGGTTTTATTCCATACATTGCTACTGTTTGGTGGTTTACTACTCTTCTGGCGGTGTCCTAACCGTCTTCCGGGCAGCATAGGGGAGCACCCCCCATCCTTCAGCCGAAGGACCGTCAGGGGCTTCGCTCCTGCACGCCACTTACCCAACATCCTTCAGGGACAGGACACTAGCCCGCAGGCTACGCGGGACCCTCCTCATGCTATAATCGTGACGCAATTCACAGATTTGAGGCACCGCTTATGGCCGACTCCCTACAGACGATGCGGCAGCGGGCGCAGACGGTCTGGGACGCCTACTGGAAGGGCCCCGGGCCCCGCGCCGCCATCAACTTCGATACCAACGGCTGGGCCCAGGGCGCCCCGGCCGTGCAGCGTGCCCTGGAGCAGGAGTTGAAGCGGCGCGGCATCCAGGCCCCGGTCGTCCGGGTGGGCGGCCTGGGGCTCTGCTACCTGGAGCCGCTGGTCTACCTGGCGAACGGCTCGCAGCCCTTCGTGGTGTATGGGCCCGTCAGGCCCGAGGACGTGCCGGCGCTGGTGGAGTCCCACCTGGCAAAGGGCCAGCCAGTGCGAGAGAAGGCGCTGGGCACCCTGGGCGAGGGCTCCCTGCCGGGGTTGCCCAGCATCTGGGAGCACCCCTTCCTGAAGCCCCAGGTGCGCCTGGCGACCCGCAACTTCGGGGTGAGCGACCCTGAGAGCCTGGACCACTACCTGGCCCGGGGCGGCTTCGCCGGCCTGGAGCGCGCCCTGACCATGGCCCCGAAAGCGGTCATAGACACGGTCGGCGCGGCGGGTTTGCGCGGCCGTGGCGGCGCCGCCTTCTCCACGGCCCAGAAATGGCACTTCTGCGCCAACGCCAAGGCCACGCCCAAGTACGTCGTCTGCAACGCCGAGGAAGGCGACAGCGGCTCCTTCATGGACCGCGCCCTCATCGAGTCCGACCCCTTCCAGCTCATGGAGTCGCTGGTCATCGCGGGCTATGCCATGGGCTGTGCCGCGGCCTATGTATCCATCCGCAGCCTGTTCGAGCTGGCCCTGCGCCGGGCGCGGGTCGCCGTGGCGCAGATGGTGGAGCGGGGCCTGCTGGGGAAGAGCATCCTGGGCTCCAGCTTCAGCTTCGAGATCATCGTCCAGGAGAGCGGCGAGTCCTATGTGGCGGGGGAGGAGACGGCCCTGCTGGCGGAACTGGAGGGCGACCGCGCCCAGCCCCGCGCCCGCCCGCCCTTCCCAGCCCAGGAGGGGCTGTGGCGCCGCCCCACCAATGTCAACAACGTGAAGACCCTCTCCTACGTCCCGGCCATCCTGGCCCAGGGCCCCGAGGCCTTCACCAAGGTAGGTACGGAGAAGAGCAAGGGCACCGCCCTGGTCACCCTCTCGGGCGATGTGAACCGCACCGGCCTGGTGGAGGTGCCCATGGGCTACAAGGTGCGGGACCTGGTCTACGAGGTCGGCGGCGGCCTGCTGGCGGGGCGCCAGCCCAAGGTGCTGCAGATGGGCGGGCCCCTGGGCGGGTTCCTCCCCGGCACCATGCTCGACAACGGGCTGGACTTCGAGTCGCTCCAGGGGACGGGTGGGACTCTGGGCTCGGGCGGCATCGTGGTCGCCGGCGACCGGCGCTGCGTGGTGGACCTGATGCGCTGCATCATCGGCTTCACCCAGAAGGAGTCCTGCGGCAAGTGCGTCCCCTGCCGGGTGGGGCAGACTCAGCTCCTGGAGGTCTATAACCGCATCGCCAGCGGCCGCGCCCGCCCGTACGAGCTGGAGACGATCCAGCAGCTCTGCGGCACCATGGCGCCGGGCTCCCTGTGCGGCCACGGCCAGCTCACCCCCAACCCCATCAACGCCACCATCCGCCATTTCAAGGCCGAGTACGACGCTCATATCCACGACAAGCAGTGCCCCACCGGCGTCTGCGCCATGCGCCCGGACTAAGAGCCTATCCAACAACCCTCACCCCTCGTCCCCCTCTCCCTGCCCAGAGGGAGAGGAGGGAGGAAAGGGGAACTGGGGGATCCCCCCAGACCCCCGCCAAAGTCCCGACCCTTCGGGACTCTGGACTCCCCCATGGGAACCGTTATTGGATAGGCTCTAAGGTGGAGCGCCCCTTAAAGAAGGAGCGGAGGCCGGTGGCCTCCGCTCCTTTCTTCTCGGCGACGCCTGCTACTTGAGCAGGGCCTCCAGGATATCCCCCGCCTGCTTCGGGGTGCCCTGGGGCATGCCGATGAGGGGCAGCTCCACCCCCATCTTGGCCCGCTCGTCCAGCTTGGCCGCGCACTGCTTGACATCCCCGATGATGGCGATGTCGTCCAGCATCTTGTCGCTGATGGCGGCCAGGGCGCCCGGCGGGTCGCGCCGATCCCAGGCGGCCTGGCAGGCCTTGCACTCCTCCCCGTAGCCGTTGCGGGTGAGCATACGGGTGTAGAAGACGCCCATGCGGCCGATGTAGAAGGCGATGGGCTGGCGGGCGTCCATGCGCACCTTCTGGGGGTCATCGCCGGGCTTGACCACATGGAGCTGGGTGGCCGGGGCGACGGTGACGCCCTTGGGATCGCGGCCCGCTTTCCGGGCGCCCTCGGCGAGGAGGGCGATGCCGTCCTTCATGCGGCTGGACGGCCAGTAGGTGGGGATCCACCCGTCGGCCACTTCGCCGGTCAGCCGGATGCTGTCGTCGGCCAGGGTGGCGAAGAAGATGGGGATGTGGTTGCGCACAGGGTCGAAGTTCTGGAGGGTGAAGCCCCGCTCCAGGTTGAACACCTTGCCGTGATAGACCAGCTTCTCCTTGCGCATCGCCATGTTCATGATCTCGGCGTACTCCCGCATCCGGGTGACCGGCTTGTCGAACTTCATGCCGTGCCAGTGCTCGATGACGTAGGCGCCACTGGTGCCCAGGCCGACAAGCATGCGCCCGCCCGACAGCTCGTCGAGGGTGGCGAAGGTCTGGGCCATGAGCCCCGGCGAGCGGCTGAAGACATTGAGGATGGCGGTCCCGATCTTGGCCCGCTTGGTGTTCAGCACCAGCTGGGTGAGGCCGACCACCGCCTCGCGGCCCCAGGCCTCGGCGGCCCAGATGGAGTCCACCCCCAGTTGGTCGGCGATGCGGACCTTCTCCAGCAGCTCCTCCCGCTCCTTCGACGACGCGGTAAACCCAACAGAGATCCCTATCCGGCGCGGCATTTCACCCCTCCTCGCTGGTTGCCCAAACGGCGCCAGTATACCATGGGTGCCCCCCAGCGCCGAGGCAAGGGGTAGTGGTGGTGCCCCGGAGTCTCCGTCTGCCGGGCGGTCGCCAGGTCAATGGTCGCCGACCTGCCTGGTCCGAGCACGCACCAGCCAGGCAGCGACCGCCAGGCCAAGGCCCACCGTGATTCCTATAAGGGCACCCCACCAGAATGCGTGCGCCGCCTGCTCGCGCGGGAACAGCCGCCCCATCACCGTGCCGAGGGCCAGGAAAGTCCCGTTCCAGACCAGGTCGGAGAGGGCCACACCCACGACAAAGGTGCGGAACGGCAGGCGGGACGCTCCGGCCACTATCGAGACCGGCACCAGGAGCCCAGGGAGCAGCCGCAGCAGAGCGACCGTGGGTGCCGAGGCGCCGCGCGCCCGCTCGCTGGCACGCTCCAGGCGCCCGGCGCTGAGTCCGGGAAGCTTTACGAGCAAGCGGTGAAAGGGCGCGCGGACGGAGCGGCTGGACCAATAGACGGCGCTGGCGCCCGCGATGCTCGCAGGGACGGTTAGGGCGAAGAGGAAGACCTGGTTCGGGGACCCGTGGGCCAGATGGATGCCGGCCGTCAAGAACACGCCCTCCAGTATCACCGGTGTCGCGAACCCGGCCTCGCCCACCGTCACTATCACAAATAAGGCAGCTAGGCCACCAGGTGTGGACAGGCCCGTCTCCACCAGCCGGAACACTGCCTCAAGGAAGTGTGGCATGGGGCCTGACCTCAAGGCGCTGGTAGGGTGCCCGGCCAAGCAAGTCAGGGACGGTCACGAACTCGTAGCCCTTTGCCCGTAGCTCCGCGATGATCCTGGGCAGCGCCTCCACGGTATGGCTGCGATCGCTGTTGTCGCGGGTCTCATCCCCGTCGTGCAGCAGGATGACCGCGCCCGGATGCGCTCCGCGGACGATGCGCTCGACAATGACGCTGGCCGGCGGTCTGTGAGGGTCCTGAGCCTCGACATTCCACATCACCGTCACCAGATTGTTGCTGCGGGCGCACGCCAGCCACCAGGGAGTCTTGAGGCCATAAGGGGGCCGGAAGAGAGCGGGCTGGACGCCGGCCAACCTCGTGATGGCCGCCTGACCCCGTACCAGCTCGTAGCAGCCGCCGGGGACCAGCGCCGCCTGCGGCCGGTGGGACCAGGTATGGTTGCCTACCACGTGCCCCTCAGCGAGCATGCGGGCCAGCGTATCGGGGTGCCGCTCGGCGTTCATCCCGACCAGGAAGAAGGTTGCGCGGATGTCCTCTCGTTTCAGGATATCCAGCACCTGAGAGGTGTACGGCTCGTTGGGGCCATCGTCGAACGTCAACGCAACCTGGCGAGCGCCGGTGCGGGCGTGGCTGTAGGTTTTGCCGAAAACCTGCGCCGAGGGCGCGAAAACTCCATAGAGGCCGGTGCCAATGAGCGCCACCAGTAGAACGAGGATAGCTCTCAGCGCCCAACCGCGTAAGCCGCGCTTGGCACTACTGCGTCCATCCTGTCGAGCTGGCGCCCTGATGGCCTGCCTGTCCCCGAAGAGGGAGCGCCCGGTGAGGCGGTAGACAAGCAGGTCCAGGAGCGTATGGAGCAGCAGGTCCAGGAACACCCACCGCAGGAGCCGGCCCCGGAAG
>JACQGV010000020.1 GCA_016199375.1 Chloroflexota bacterium
CCCCCCTCTCCCTTCGCAAGGAAGAGGGGGGCTCTTGATCTGGGGGGATGGCTCGCTGGACTTTTTTCAGCAGCCTACATGGCCCCCCCTGCCACCTTGGTAGGCGACAGGGCGATAGTGTATTCTAGGGCCTGAGCGTCACCTGCTAGGACACATTGGAGGAGGAGAACCATGGCCTGGGATCCGGAGCTGGAGCGGGCCTTCCACCCCCGGAGCATCGCCGTCGTGGGGGCGTCCAGCACCCCGCCCGCCAGCGACCGGCAGTGGGGCGGCGGCTACATGTTTATCCGCCACCTGCAAGAGCTCTCTTTCCCCGGACGCATCTACCCCGTCAACCCCAAGGCCACCACCATCCGTGGCCTGCAAGCCTACCCCTCGATTGCCGCCATCCCCGAGCCGGTGGACCTGGTGATTGTGGCGGTGCCGGCCCGCATCGCGCCCCTGGTGCTGGAGGACTGCATCCAGGCGGGCGCCCGCAACGTCCACATGTTCACCTCCGGGTACGGCGAGGTGGGTGACGAGGAGGGCCGCCAGCGGGAGCGTGAGGTAGTGGAGATAGCGCGGCGGGGTGGCCTGCGCATCATCGGCCCCAACTGCATGGGGCTCCATGTGCCGGCGGCCCGTATCTCCACCATGGACGGCCAGCCCACCGAGCCGGGCCCCGTCGCGCTGGTCTCCCAGAGCGGGGGCCACGCCTCCCACTTCATCCGCTACTGCCATCTGCGGGGCATCGGCCTCAGCAAGGTGATCAGCTTTGGCAACGGTGTCATGCTGGAGAGCACCGACTTCCTGGAATACCTGGCCCAGGACCCGGATACCAAGATTATCTGCATGTATATCGAGGGTATCAAGCAGGGGCGGCGGTTCTTCGAGCTGGTGCGAGAGGCGAACCGGCGCAAGCCGGTGGTCATCTGGAAGGGCGGCCTCACGCAGGCGGGCGCCGGCGCGGCGGCCTCCCACACCGGCTCCCTGGCGGGGGCGCGCCAGATCTGGGAAGCCTTTTTCCGCCAGACGGGCGCCGTGCAGGTGAGCTCCGTGGACGAGATGGCCGACGTGATCCGGCTCTACCTGCACATGGCGCCGCTGGCGGGGCGACGCGCCTGCGTCATCGGCGGCGGCGGCGGCAACAGCGTCGCCTGGGCCGACATGTGCAACCTTGAGGGCCTGGAGGTGCCGCCCCTCCAGGAGGAGACGCGCCAGCTCCTGCGGCGCTACGTGCCACCCGCAGGCAACGGCATCCGAAATCCCCTTGACGCCGCCCCCCTGCTCCAAGACCTGACCGCCATGCGCCACGCGCTGGAGATCGTGGCGGCAGACCCCAACGTGGACTTCTTCATCCTCAACCAGGACCTCGGGTGGGGTGGCGGGCAACAGAACGGGGAGCGGATGGAAGAGACCGCTGACATGCTCATAGACTTCGTCCACAGCGCCCGGGGCAAGCCCGTGGCCGTCGTGCTGGAGATACCCTCGGGAGGCGGGCTCAGGGCAACAACCGCGAAGCTGGTGCCGCGGCTCGAGCAGGGTGGGGTGCCGGTTTTCTCTACCCTGCCGCGGGCGGCCCGCTCCCTGGACCGCTTCATCCGCTACCACCAGGCCGCGCGGGGCGATTGAGGCTGACCGCCGCCGCGCCGCGCTGTCCCGCCCGTGGCGAAGGCCCCAGGAGGCGCTTTGCGATGGCCCCTACGTCCAGGCGCTGGCGCCCTCTTGTGACCGCGCCCGATCAGCTTACCGCCGAGATGTGGCGAGACCGGCTGGTGGCGGAGGGTGTGCCGGCCATGCTTGACCCCCGCGATGCCGTCTCCTACCTCGGCCTCGCGGCGGCGCCGGTGCGGGTGCTGGTGCGCGAGGGCTATGAGGGCGAGGCGCGGGCCATCCTGAGCGACCTAATGGAGCCGTGGACGGGTCAGGAGCCCCCGGACTCTAGCGCCTAGCAAGGTGATGAAAAAGCCCGTCGAACCATCCCCCCGGCCCTCTTCCCCTTCGGCGGGCTCAGGGCATGCTTTCCGGGAAGGGGGATTTGAATCTGTCCCGACAGGTCGGGACAGACCCCCCGCCAGAGTCCCGACCCTTCGGGACTCTGGACTCCCCTATTTTTCAGCAGCCTGCTAGTGTCCTGATTTCGTAAGCCCTTACAGGTGAAATGCGGCCGGTAAACTGAGGGGGCGCCCAGGTGGGCGCCCCTGTCGTACACCCGCCCGCTGCGGGCTTTGATCCCTAGTCCTAAGGCTGAGCGGTCGGGCGGTCCGGCCCTTTGAGGCTGACCAGGCGGGTGTCCATTTCCTCGTGGCCCTCGTAGATCACAAGTGCTGGAGCCTCGTTCAGGTCCGCGAAGTTCTTCACTTGCAGGCCACGGGCCACGGCCTCGGCGGGCTTGAAGATGCGAAAGTAGGTGACTGGCCGGCCGGCGAACTTGCTACTACTCTCCACGACCTTCAGCTCAGCGAAGGCCTTATCGTTCAGGCCGTGGCGCGACTGGATCGCCGCCTTCACTTCCGGCCGCAATGACCTGCTGCCGCCAAACATGCCCAACAGTCCTGCCACTAAGTCTCCTCTCGAGGCTCGCGCCCTGCGGCCTCTACCCTTGTTCAGGGCGCTCAAAGCGTACTCCTTATCTGGAGAAAGTCAAGTTGCAAAACTCTCATCGTCACTCAGCAGGCGTTGGGGGTGCCCCTAAGCCAGGGCGGCGGCCTCCAGCGCCAGCAACCGCTGCTTCAGCGCCAGCCCCCCGCCGAACCCCACCAGGGCGCCGCCGGCGCCCAGGACCCGATGTCAGGGGATGATGAGGCACGCCGGGTTGCGGGCCAGGGCCTGGCCCACGGCCCTGGCGGCTTGGGGGTATCCCGCCCTGGCGGCCAGGTCGCTATAGCTGATGCGCTGGCCGTAGGGCACCTGCCGCGCAGCGGCATACACAGCCCGCTGGAACGCGGTGGCCTTGTCCAGATCAACCTCGTCCGGAAAGGCCGCGGGCTCGCCCCGGAAGTAGGCCTGGAGGCGCGCGGCGAGGTCGCCGAGAGCCTGGGGCTGCACCCGGCGGGTGGCATCAGGGCTGCCGAGGGCTTCCCAGGCCGTCTGCTCGGTGGCCTGGGGGAGCCGTAGCTGGCGGACGCCGTGGGCTCCCAGCTCCACGCCCACCAGGCCGCAAGAGGTGGGGACCAGGGTTGCCACGGTTTGGGCAGGCCCTCTCACCGCGTCTTCCCGGCCAGGCGGCCCAGGGTGGCGCGCCAGAGCAGCGACCAGCGCAGGCGCGACCACGCCCGCGCCAGAGCCTGTCCTGAGCCTGCCGAAGGGGACTGGCCGCGGGCGGAGGGTTGCCCCCGTCGGCGTCCGTAGGTGGCCACGGCGTACTCGCTGACCACCAGCTCGATCTCCCCGCGCACCTGGGGGAGCGCTTGGGCCAGATGGACCCCGAACTCCTGCGGCGTGTGGTGGGCCTGGGGTCCCACACCCGCCATTGACGCCAGCCGGGTGAGCTGGACATAGGCCCTGGCCTCCTGCGGAAGTCCTCTGAGACCGCGCCTCCACAGGAAGAA
>JACQGV010000023.1 GCA_016199375.1 Chloroflexota bacterium
AAGGATGAAGGCTAGCCCGCGCCTTCTCGCCTGTTAGTGTCCTGTCCTGCAAGTTCGATGAACTCAGCGGGCCCTGGGGGGCGCAGTCCCGATCCATCGGGGGCTGCCGGGGTCTGGGGGTGTCTCCTGCCCCGGGCGCCTAGTCAAGACGCCGCAGGGCAGCCTCGATGCGCTCGCCGTACTGCTCCAGCACAGCGTAGACGGCGTCGGAGAGGGCCCGATCGCTGGCGGCGTCGCGGCTGCTGGCGAGGTCGTGGAGCACCGAAGGCACCCGCTGCTGCAGGGCCTCGACCAGCTCCCGTGCCAGGGACCCATCCGTGGCGACCAGGGCTGTAATCAGGCGGGCGAAGCCGTTCAGGGTCTCATTCATGAAATACCGCTAGCAGGGACCTGGCGGCGCCGTTGTCGCTCCCCGCATCCCGTGTTACCATAGTACCAAGCGCGCCCAGAACGGGCGCGCTGCTGTTGGAGAGCCGATGGCGGACTTCCAATTCTCCCACCGCCCCAATCAAGCCTCAGCTATCAACTGGCGCTCCTGGTCCCCCGCCGCCTTCGAGGAGGCCAGGGCCAAGGACAAGCCCATCCTCCTGGCCATCTCCGCCCGCTGGTGCCACTGGTGCCATCTCATGGACGAGACCACCTACTCCGACCCGGAGGTGGCCCGCCTGCTGAACGAGCACTATCTCCCGCTGCGGGTGGACTCCGACCGGCGCCCGGACGTCAACTCTCGCTATAACCAGAGCGGCTGGCCCAGCACCGTCCTGCTGACCCCCGACGGCGATGTCATGACGGGCGAGACCTTCCTGAACCCGGAGCACATGCGGCGCATTCTGGCCGACGCCAGCATGTACTATCGCACCAAGCGCAGCGCCATCTACGCCAAGGTGTCCCAGGAGAGGGAGAAGCGGGAGGCGGCCGCGCGCCAGGCCCGCATCCAGGGCGCTCTCCAGGTCAAGCCAGCGTCGGTCCTCAGCCAGCCCATCGTCGGTGATGTGGTGGAGCAGATCGGCCAGGCGGTGGACCCCAAGTATGGCGGCTTCGGAGGCGCCCCCAAGTTCCCCCAGCCGGAGGCCCTCACGCTCCTGCTGTGGCTCTACTGCATCAACAACGACGGGACCTTCCTCCAGGTCATCGCCAAGACCCTCGACTCCATGGCGGCGGGCCAGATTCACGACCAGGTGGAGGGGGGCTTCTTCCGCTACGTCGCCAAAGAGGACTGGAGCGAGCCTCATACGGAGAAGCTCCTGGAGGTAAACGCTACCCTGGCAGACAATTACCTCCATGCCTACTACGTGACCCGCCAGCAGCGCTTCGCTGAGGTGGCGAGGAAGACTCTAGGCTACCTCGACCGTGTTCTGCTCGACCCCCAGCGAGGCGTCTTTTGCGCCAGCCAGTGCGCCGACCCGGACTACCACCAGCTCAGCGCCGAGGCCCGGGCGCAGGCCGTGGCGCCGCCGGTGGACCGGGTGGTGCTCACCAACTGGAACGCCCTGGCGGCGATGGCCTATCTGCGGGCCTCCTGGGTGCTGCCGCAGCCGCGCTATCAGGAGCTGGCCCTGGGGTGCCTGGACTGGCTGTGGGAAAACTGCTGGGACCCGGAGCTGGGGATGCACCACTACCACGATGGGCAGCGCCAGGCCCCGGGTATTCTGGCTGACCACGCCTACTATGCCAAGGCCTGTCTGGACGCCTATGAGCTCACGGGCCAGCGCCGCTTCCTGGAGCGCTGCGAAGCCATCGGCGCCGTCGTGCGGCGGACCTTCGCCTGCGAGGACGGGCTGGGGTTCTACGACATCGTCCGGGACCCCCAGGCCAATGGGTTGATGAGGGTGCGGGAGAAGGCATTCCGGGAATGCGCGACCCTGGCCCAGGTCTTCGCCCGCCTCTTTTACCTGACCTCGAAGCAGGAGTACGAGCGCCTGGCCTTCGCCACGGTGCAGGCCTTCTCCACCGAGTACGCCGACTACACTTTCTATGCCGGCGACTACGGCCTCGCCTCGGCCCGCCTGACCCACCCCTGGCTGAAGGTTGACCTGGTGGGGCGGGCCAGCGATCCGGTGCTCCAGCAGCTCCGCAGCGCGGCCCTCTCCATCCGCTACCCCAACACCGTGATGCAAACGCTGGACCCGGCGGAGAGCGAGCGGCTGGCCCAGTCCGGCTATCAGCCGGAGGTCCATCCCGCCGCCTATATCTGCGTGGGCCAGCTCTGCTCGCTGCCCGTCAGGGACGTGGGCGGGTTCCAGGCCGCCGTCTCCCAGATGCTGCGCCCCAGCCTCCAGGGGATGGGTGGCGGTCCGTCCGCAGAGGCCCCCAAGCCCTAGGCGGTGCGGCCGGCTCCGCCTCAGCAGAGACACAGCCTCCGGTGAACTAGGCCAACGCTGCGGGGAGCCGGCCCCGCCCGCGGGGCGGTGCGCCGCAGCTGTTACGCCCCTGGGCGACGAAGGCAGGTTGTGGGGTGGGGATGGGTTGGGACGGGGAGGGGATAGCTAGTCGGGGATGCCTCGCGGGCCAACCACTTAGGCTGCCGCCACGGGGTGGGCTAGGGCTCCTTTTTGGGCGGCCCCTGGACGGCCTCCGCCTTAGCCGTGATCTGGGGTGGCTCAGGCTGCGTGGCTGTCTGGGCGGCGGGCGCCGGCTTTTCCTCGCCCTCTCCAGACATACCGCGCTTGAACTCTCGGAGGCTCTTGCCGATGGCGTTGCCGACCTGAGGCAGGCGTCCGGCCCCAAACACCAGGAGCACGATCACCATGATTACGATGAGCTCCGGAAGACCGAGATTGAACGGCATTTCATCCCTCTGCTGATAGGGTAGCATTCGCTGGCAGCAACGTCAACGAAAGGCGGCTGCCGGAGTTTGCCGCTGCCCCAGCGTTCCTCTATAATGCCCCCTGCTGCAAGGAGGAGTCGTGCTCAGGACTCATTGCTGCGGGGAGCTGCGCGCGGAGCACAGCGGCCAGAAGGTGACTCTGGCTGGCTGGGTCCACCGCCGCCGGGACCACGGAGGCCTGATCTTCCTCGACCTGCGCGACCGGGAGGGCCTGGTGCAGGTGACGGTCAATCCGGCCATCTCGGCGGCCGCCCACCGCGCCGCCGACGCCGTCCGCAACGAGTGGGTGCTCCAGGTGGAGGGCGCGGTCGCGCGCCGACCATCCGGCACCGAGAACGCCGCCCTGGGCACCGGAGAGATAGAGGTGCTGGCCGAGGGCGTGCGGGTGCTGGGCGAGTCCAAGACCCCGCCGTTCTACATCAACGAGGACGCGCCGGTCGAGGAGGCGCTGCGGCTGCGCTACCGCTACCTGGACCTGCGGCGCCAGCGGCTGCAGGGCAACCTGGCGCTGCGCCACCGGGTGGTCAAGTTCATCCGTGACTTCCTGGATGCCCGTGGCTTCCTGGAGGTGGAGACTCCGGTCCTCATCAAGAGCACGCCCGAGGGCGCCCGCGACTACCTGGTGCCCAGCCGGGTGCATCCGGGCCACTTCTATGCTCTGCCCCAGTCGCCCCAGCAGCTCAAGCAGCTCCTGATGGTGGCCGGGTTCGACCGCTATTTCCAGATCGCCCGCTGCTTCCGCGACGAGGACCTGCGGGCGGACCGCAGCCCTGAGTTCACCCAGCTCGACCTGGAGATGAGCTTCGTCGAGGAAGAGGACATCCTGGGCCTCACCGAGGAGCTTTTCACGTCCCTGGTCAAGCTAGTGACCCCACAGTTCAAGGTGGACAGCCCCTTCCCGCGCCTCTCCTACGCCGAGGCCCTGGCTCGGTACGGGAACGATAAGCCGGACTTGCGCTTCGGCCTGGAGCTGGCCGATGTCTCTGCGGCCGTCGCGGGCGCGCAGTTCACGGTGTTCCGGCGAGCCCTTGCTGATGGCGGTGTCGTAAAGGGCCTGGCGGTCCCTGGCCCCAACCCGTCGCGCCGGGAGCTGGATGAGCTGGTTGAGCTGGCCAAGGGCTGGGGCGCCCAGGGGCTGGTCTGGATCGCCCTCGGCCCGGCAGGCTCCCTGGAGGCGCTGACCGCCGACGCGGTGAGGTCGGCTGCGGGCCGCCATCTTTCCCTGGACGAGGTGCGGTCCGTCGCCCGCGCCCTCAAAGCGGGCCCGGGCGACCTGCTCCTGCTGGTCGCCGACCAGGCCAAGGCGGCGAACGAGGTGCTGTCACGGCTGCGGGCGGAGCTGGGCCGGCGGCGCGGGCTGGCGGACCCCCAGCGCCTGGCCTTCGCCTTCGTCACCGACTTTCCGCTGTTCGAGTGGAACCAGGAGGCCGGCCGCTGGGACTCCGCCCACCACCCCTTCACCGCCCCTCATCCAGATGATCTGGCCCGCGTGGAAAGTGACCCCGGCCGGGTGCGGGCGCGCTCCTACGACGTGATATGCAACGGCTATGAGCTGGGCAGCGGCAGCATCCGCATCCACCGGCCCGAGCTGCAGCGCCAGGTCTTCCGCGTCCTGGGCTACGACGACGCCCAGATAAAGGCGCGCTTCGGACACCTGCTGGAGGCCTTCGAGTATGGGGCGCCGCCCCACGGTGGGATAGCCCCTGGCATTGACCGGCTGGTGATGCTCCTGGCGGGTGAGGAGAACATCCGCGAGGTCATGGCCTTCCCCAAGAACCAGGCGGCGGTGGATGTCATGCTGGATGCGCCGTCCCCGGTGGATGACCAGCAGCTCCGGGAGCTCCATCTGAGGTTGGAGCTCCCCGCCGCAGTCGCGCCCGGGCCCGGGAGCTAGGCGCCGATGGCCGACGCGCCGCGCCTCGCTGGACGCCTGGCCCTGCCTCGCCTGCGGGTCAGGTTTGGGCGCTGGGCGCTCGTCTGGCTTGTCCTGCTGGTCGCGCTGGGTGTGGGCTCCTTTATGCTCTACGATGCGGCCCTGGCTGTCACCTATCTTGTCGTAGGCAAGGCCTCCGCCAACCGGGGCGACCTGGACCGGGCGATCGGGTCCTACACGGCGGTGGTGGGGCTCCGGCCCCGCGTGGGAGCCCGGGAGTGGCTGGCCATCGCCTACGGCT
>JACQGV010000024.1 GCA_016199375.1 Chloroflexota bacterium
CGACTATTCTGGCCAGAAGGTGCTGCTGGTCTTCTACATGGGCTATTTCTGAGGGGGTTGCCGGGCCCAGCTCGGCGAGCTGGCGCAGCGCATAGGGGAGCTGAGGCGCGAGGCGGCGGTGCTGTCAATCAGCGCGGACCCGCCGTCGGAGTCAGTCAAGATGGACAGCTTGCTCAAGGGTACGTTCCCCTTGCTGAGCGACCCCGCCCTGAAGGTCAGCGACGCCTATGGGATGGGGGTGCCCATGGGCTCCCAGCGGATGGCGGCCATGGGCTACATCATCATAGACCGCCAGGGGCGTCTGCGGCACCGCGATATTGACCCCCTGTTCGGCGAGCACGCTGGCCGTATCCTGAGCTTGTTGAAGGAGGCGACGCCGTGACGACCTCCCACCCCCACGCCCAGGAGTCACCCCTGGGGCCCTACCGCGCCCTCGACCTCTGCGACGAGAAGGGCCTAGTCTGCACCCGGATGCTGGCCGACCTGGGCGCCGACGTCATCGTCATCGAGCCACCCGGCGGCAGCCCCGTGCGGCGCCGCGGGCCCTTCTATAAGGACCAGCGTGAGCCGGAGAAGAGCCTCTTCTGGTTCGCCTTCAACACCAGCAAGCGCAGCGTAACCCTGGACCTGGAGCAACCCCGCGGCCGCGAGCTATTGAGGGAGCTGGCCAGGCGCTCCGATTTCCTGGTCGAGAGCTTCCCGCCGGGGCAGATGGCGGCCTGGGGCCTGGGGTACGACGCCCTGGCAGCCCTCAACCCGCGCCTCATCATGACCTCCATCACACCCTTCGGGCAAGGGGGTCCCTATGCCGGCTACCGAGGCTCGGACATCACGGGCCAGGCCCTGGGCGGCCTGATGTATCTCCAAGGGGAGCCGGACCGGCCGCCGGTGCGGGTGAGCACCAGCCAGGCCTATATCCAGGCCGGCATCCAGGCCTGCGTCGGCACCCTGCTGGCCCACTACCACCGCGAGCTGACAGGCCAGGGCCAGCACGTGGACCAGTCCATGCAGGAGGCGGTTGTCATCACCATGGACAACGCCGCCAATGCCTGGGACCAGACCCAGACCGTCATCCGGCGGCTGGGGACCGGCCGCGAGGCGGGGCAGCAGGTCCTGGAGCTGGTCTATCCCTGCCGCGACGGTTTCATGTGCTTCGCCGTCCTGACGCCCGACCAGTTCCACGCCTTCCTCGGCTGGCTCCGCAGCGAGGAGATGGAAGGGGCCCTGGGCGACCCCAAGTGGAGCGACGCCTACAGCCAGCCCGGCCTGGGCGTCCTGGCCTTCAGTGAGGAGGACTTCCGCGCCCGCGACGAGACCATCACCCGCTTCTTTATGACCAAGACCAAGCAGGAGCTCTACGAGAAGGGGCAGTCCCTGGGCCTGGAGATAACCCCCTTGAGCGAGCCCAAGGACCTGCTCACCAACCCTCAGCTTGAGACGCGCGGCTACTGGCAGCGGGTCCGCCATCCGGAGCTGGACGACGTGATCACCTACCCCGGCCCTCCATTCCGGCTGAGCGAAACTCCCTGGCAGGTCCAGCGCCGGCCGCCCCGCATCGGCGAGCACAACGCCGAGGTATACGAGGGCCTGCTGGGTCTGTCCGGGGCCGAGCTGCGGGAGCTGAAGCGGGCCAGAATAATCTAGCGGGCGTCCGGCCATGAGGGCCCTGTTTGTCGAGGCCAGCGCCCGCTATGATGACGGCGTGGGGCCGTAGCTTAGTTGGGAGAGCGCCTGCTTTGCAAGCAGGAGGTCAGGGGTTCGAATCCCCTCGGCTCCACCAGACGAGATTGCACCCTGCTCCACTCCTCAAGGGACGCACCCTTCCCGCTGCACCGGCCCCGACATCCCAGCGGAGCGGGCGAGCGTATTGTTGTTGATGAGCGGGGCCGGTGCGCATGCTGGTCGCTTTGACAGTGCCGAGGTATGCTTGTAGCGTACGCAAAGCTGTCCGCCTGCTGGTGAGGGCCCTCCCGCAGACAGAGGAGTGATCTCCTGGCTACGAGACAGCCGCGAGGAGAGCAAGGAAGGAGGCGTCCGTTGAGATCGCCCAGAACATGGCAAAAGGTCCTGGGGCCGCTGGCGGTCCTGGCGTTCGTGGCCGTCGCCTGCGGCGGCGCCGCCGCCCCCACGGCGACGGCGCGACCGGCCGCGACTCAGGCGCCCGCCGCGACCCCGGCGGCGCAGCCTACCGCCACACGGGTCGCCCCGCCCACTCCCATCCCGGTGCAGCAGACCGCGGCGCCCACAGCCACGCCAGTGCCGGCGGCGGTGAGGAAACCGGAGGGCCAGATCATCATCGGCGGCGCCTTCTCGATGAAGGAGAACGACGCCCAGAAGATACCTGGCGGCAACGACTACCATATGGTGCAGAACGTGTTCGAGGGGCTGCTGACACGCTCGTCCCAGGGCGCTCAGCTCATCCCCGCCCTGGCGACCAAGTGGCAGGCCAACGCCAACTCCACCGAGTGGACCTTCACCATCCGCAAGGACGCCACCTGGCACGACGGCAAGCCCGTTACAGCTCAGGACGTCGTGTTCAGCTTCGACCGCATGGTCTCCGACGAGGTGATCAAGTCCGGCTCCTTCATCGGCCCTCCCATCAAGGCTGACTATGCCAGCTCCGAGGTGGTGGACGCCAGCACCGTCAAGGTGAAGATGAAGCAGGCCTCGCCGGTATTCATCTCGAACCTCGATGCCTACTTCTACGTGGTGCCCAAGCACCTCATCGAGGCCGACGCCAAGGCCTGGGCGGCCAAACCCATCGGCCACGGGCCCTTCACTTTCGTCAGCCGCGTCCTCGATGTCGAGACGGTGCTGGACGCCTACGAGCGCCACTACGCGCGCGTGCCCAGCGTGAAGAGGGTCATTCTGCGCGAGATCGCCGATCCCCAGACCTCGCTGGCTGCCCTGCGGGCGGGGCAGATCGACATGACCGGCATCCCCCTCACCGCCATCGAGACGGTCAGGAAAGACCCCAACATCAAGATGATCCGGGTGCCCACCACCATCGTCTACTGGGTGCAGTTCACACCCTGGATGAAGCCCTTCGACGACGTGCGGGTGCGCCAGGCCGTAAACTACGCCATCAACAAGGATCGTCTGGTGGACGGCATCATGCAGGGCCAGGCCTTCGTCACTCCCACGGCCTCCTCGCCGGTGGTGGAGGGCTTCGACACTAACCTGAAACCCTATCCCTACAACCCGGCGAAGGCCAAGGAGCTGCTGGCGGCGGCGGGCTTCCCCAACGGCTTCGACGCCGGCAAGTTCCAGGTTTCGTCCGTGCAGATTGATAACCAGGGGCTGGATGTGACCCAGGCCATCATCAAGGACCTGGGGGCGGTGGGGATCAAGGCGGACATACAGGTGATGGAGTGGGGCGCTTGGGTTTCGGCCTACGTGGGGCGCGGCCTGGGCCCCATGGCCATCGCTAACACCGCGTCATCCAACTACAACGGCGAGGCGACGCTGCGACGCCACTTCCGCACCGGTGGTAGCATCAGCTACTACCCAGGCAAGTGCAAGGATGCCACCTGCTCGGCGCCGGGCGACGTGGGCAAGGCCGGGTACAACATCTTCGACGACATCATTGACCGGGTGCAGTCCATAACCGACTTGAACGAAAGGGAGAAGGCGCTGCGCGCCGCCTACCAGAAGATCTACGATGAGGCGGCGGTCGGCTTCCTGTTGGGCACCAGCACCACCTTCGGGCTGGGCGCGCGGGTGGCCGAGTGGCAAGGGGTAGACGGCGCCTTCGTGTACCGGAACCTGGATACCGTAAAGCTGAAGAAGTAGTCCCCAGCCGGGGCGTGGTTTCGGAGCCACACCAGGGCCGCTGTCGCGGTAACGGGCAGCGGCCCTTGTGTGGCGGGGCGGCTCCCAGCGGTCGGCGCAGGGCACACAGGGCGGTAGGGGTTTATGTGGCGCTACATACTGTTCCGGCTGCTCCAGTCCGTCCTCAGCGTCGTGGGGATGTCCATCATCATCTTCACCA
>JACQGV010000026.1 GCA_016199375.1 Chloroflexota bacterium
GTACATGGCGCCTCACGGCTGCTATCGCTGCCAGGGGCAGGACAAGTGGGTGGCGATAGCCATCGGCTCGGACGAGGAGTGGGAGGCCTTCTGTGCCGTCATCGGGAGGCCGGCCTGGACCCGGGAGGAACGGTTCGCCAGCCAGATAGACAGGTGGAGGAACCAGGATAGCCTCGATGGGCTTGTCGAGCGTTGGACGGTGGAGCACGACCACCACGAGGCGATGCAGCTCCTGCAAGCGGCCGGTGTGGCCGCGGGCGCCGTCCTGAACGCGGAAGAGTTTGTGAATGACCCTCATCTGAAGGAGCGGGGCTTCTTCGTGAATATCAACCAGCCCGATGTGGGAACGCGACCCTATCCAGGCTTGCCCATTCGCCTTTCCAAGACACCTGTGACTGCCTGGCGCCCGGCGCCTGGCTTGGGAGAGCACAACGAGTACGTTCTCGGCGACCTCATGGGCCTGTCCCTACGGGAGCTGGTCGAGCTTGAGCAAGCTCAGGTGATCGGCCAGCAGCCTCCCGCCGGGCCGGGAATGCTTTTGTAGGCTGGGAGGCAAGGTTGCAGTACTCTTCAGGCGCGCTGTTGCGCCAGGTTGGTTCACTAAGAGTGAGGGGGAGGCTATGAGCTGGCAAGCGGCGGTTGACGAGATCGAGCGGCGCAAGAAGCTGGCCTACCAGATGGGCGGCGGCGAGCGGGTGGAGCGCCAGCACCGCGAGGGCAAGTACACTGTGCGCGAGCGCATCGAGCGTCTGCTGGACCCCGGGACCTTCGAGGAGGTGGGCGTCCTGGCAGGCTGGTGGGCCGAGGGCGAGGGCGGGCGCACCTTTGTGCCCCAGCCCTACGTGGCCGGGATGGGCAAGATCAACGGCCGCGACGTGGCCGTGGGGGGCGAGGACTTCACCGTGCGCGGCGGCTCGGCCGCCGGCGGACGCGGCTCCTTCACCCGCCGCGGCAAACAGCAGTTTCTGATGGACCTGGCCCTGGAGTACCGCATCCCTCTGATCACCTTCCAGGATGGAGCGGGCGCCAACGTGGCCAGCTATGAGCATGCCGGAGGCATGTACATACCCCATGTGCCCGCCTTCTACCACAACATGCAGGTCATGAACGCCGTGCCGGTGGTGCGGGCGGTCACCGGCCCCGCCGCCGGCGCGGTGGCGGCCCACACGCCCATGGCCCACCTGGTGGTCATGTCCAAGGGCCGCGGCCAGCTCTTCGCGGCCGGCCCGCCGGTGGTGCGCCGCGCCCTGGGCGAGAACGTCACCAAGGAGGAGCTGGGGGGCTGGGACGTCCACTGCCGCAACGGCGTCGCTGACCTGGCCGGCGAGAGCGAGGACGAGTGCTTCGACCTGATCCGACGCTGGCTGGGCTACTTCCCCCAGAACGTCTGGGAGGCGCCGCCCCACCTGCCGCCGCAGGACTCGCCCGAGCGCCGGGATGAGGAGCTGCTGAGCATCGTGCCCACCAACCGCCGGCAGCCCTACGACATGCGCAAGCTCATCGGCCACATCGTGGACCGGGACAGCGTCTTCGAGGTCCAGCCCTTATATGCCCAGAACCTGATCACCTGCTACGCGCGGCTCAACGGCCACGCGGTAGGGGTGGTGGCCAACAACCCGCAGCACCTGGGCGGCGCCCTGGACGCCGAGGCCGCCGATAAGCAGTGTCGCTTCGTGGAGATGTGCGACTACTTCCACATCCCGTTGCTCATCTTCGCCGATATCCCCGGTTTCATGATCGGCACCAAGGCCGAGCGAGCCGGCACCCTGCGCAAAGGGATGCGCCTGGCCTACGTGCTGAACCAGCTCACCGTGCCCATGATCTCGTTGATGATCCGCAAGGCCTACGGGATGGGCGGCACCTCCACGGGCAACCCGCCGCGGCTGAACCTGCGCATCGGCTGGCCCTCGGGCGACTGGGGCTCCATCCCCCTGGAGGGCGGCGTGGACGCCGCCTTTCGGCGCGACATCGAGTCGGCGCCGGACCCCGCGGCGCGGCGGCGAGAGCTGGAGGAGCGCTTCATCAAGAGCCGGGGGACGCCCTTCAACACCGCCGAAAGCTTCGATGTGGAGATGCTAATAGACCCCCGCGAGACGCGGCCGAAGATGGTCCGCTGGCTGGAGGCGGCCATGCACGTCATCAAGCATGAGCTGGGCCCTAAGGCCAAGATCGGCGCTCGCCCGTAGCAGGGCCTGCGCCAGGCATTTGACGCTCGCGTAGCCATCCGCCAAAGAGATCCCTCCTGGAGAGGGGGCAAACGCTGCCTTGTGGGGGTTGTAAAAACTCTTCACTCCCTTCGCAAAGAAGGGGGCAATTTGAATCTGGGGGCACATCCCTCCAACCCCGCCAGAGGGGTGCTCGCCCTCTGGACGCCCCCCAAGAAGAGTTTCGCGAGCTCAGAATGACTTTTGCGGCAAAGCTCACGCGGGGCGGGAGGCGTTGTTGGCAAAATGGACCTCTCGTGTGCCCGGCTCATAAAACGTCCCAATCTGCCAACGTGACGAACCAACGGGAAGGATCTACCAACTCGTCTTCTTGTACCGAGCCGCCCAAACCACGCGCAACCAGGTTCAATGGCCTTATGTTCCAGCGCTGCGTCACAGCGATAAAACCGGCTTTCTTGAACACGCTGACGATGTCTGTCTGCGCTTGAAACGCCACCAAGGTGGCAACGGCGCCTTCTCTTCTGGCTATCCGATCGATGCAACCAAGCAACGACATGAGCCCAACGAAGCTTCCCTCGGTGGATAAGAAATCCACAATCACGCAAACGCGTAAAGATAGTATTCCCGCCATTCGATAAACGACATATGCCTCCACCTGTCCATCACGAGCGCATGCCAAAGCGTGGTAGCGATGTGCGGCCCCGGGACCGAACCTCCAAGTCAGATACGCCGGATCCCGGATTAGTGACACCTTGTTCGCGGACCGAACACTCTCCCACAAGCGCTGAAAACGACTATCGAACTCCCTCACAGGTGCTATGCGCCAGCCCTCTTCCGCTGGTTGAGGGAACTCTCCCTGTTGGTCTGGCGTCTGGTCTCGCCTCCAAACAGCTCTCCCTAGACGCGCCGCAAGCCATGCCAACGGATGAAGCTTTAGGTACACTGGTATGGTTGCGATCAAACGATAACCAAGCCGGCCTGTGAACCCCGCTACCGAACGATTGTTGGGAAAGGCGTAAGATAGACCGATACCATGCGAGGGGGCGACTTCCAAAGCGCGCAGGCCCATCTTTGTGAAGACCCCTTGACGACGATGTGTTTGTTCGGTAACGAGGCCTTGCACTACTCCCGCTTCAACGGGCCGCCCATTGACTGAGATTAAACGTGCACGCATTGGGAAGACACCACACACCTTACCCCCATCCTCGGCGATGGTAATGAAACCCGGAATCGGCCCATCTTCCCAATTTAGCCATACCCACTGTTTTTCATCGAAAGGCTCTCTGCTCCGGATGGACCGCGTCTCTTTGTGAACCTCGCGGCTGAGAGCAATTATGCTCTCCTTATCTGCTTCTTGTGCCTCTCTGAAAAGGGGGCCAGATCCTAAGTCCGGCATTGGCGATCCCTCACCTGGCGAGCAGCCAGCCCCCGGCCCACTCGATGGCAAGCTCCCAACAAACAGAAACGCTGCGAGGACGGCTCGACCGAAGGGCGGGGCTCATGCCTGCTGAGCCCCAAGAGCCCCGCGTATAGAGGTAAACTCGAACTCGTCCAGCAAACGCACGAACTTTTTCCTGGGGCCTCTTCGGCCCAACGCTTGCAGCTTCAAGATAACTTCGGACACAGCTCCGCTCCGCCGCCCCCGTCTTCTCCGAATTTCTTCTGGTAACGGGGGACGCTCATAAAGGTCGTGGGGGTGAATGTAAACGATGGCCGGGTGTCCTCCATTGTTGATCCTTCTTATCGCCCATCTGGTGAACCAATATGGCGTCAACCTAAAGTAGCCGCCCCCAGCGACAGGGAAGTTGATATTGAAGTAACGCAAGGTGGATAGAGGCAGTTCCACGATGCTCGCACCGTTATGTGTCCTAACCTGGTGGATGAACCGCGCGGCGCCAGGTATCCCGTACAAGGGGCGTCGAATCGGGAAGATGCTGGAATCGTATTGAAAGCCGTGGTCAGCGAGCACGTCCAGGGCCCATCGCGTCTTGGTCGTTATTGAGAAGCAGGGCGCCCTGTAACTGACAATCTCCTGCTGGGTTATACTTCTTAGCGTGGACCGTGCCAGAGCGATGTCTCGACCAAACCCCTCCGGGGTTTGCCGCGATATCAAGCGATGGCGGTAGCCGTGGCTTCCAATCTCATGGCCCTCTGCACTGATCTTCGAGACGAGCTCAGGATACTTCTCCGCCACCGTCCCCAAAACAAAAAAGGTGGCCTTAATGCCCCTCCCCTTAAGCATCTCAAGCACATCCAGCGTCTGGTGAACCACCAACTCCGTTGGGTAGGCCGGCCGGCGGACCGGGATTTCGAGCAACTCTAGCATGGTCTCAGACCAATCCTCTATATCAAATGTCAGAATGTTGCGCATTCATCCCTCCGCCAGTTGCCAGGAGACCGCGGGCCGAAGGTGCCTTGATACAGTACACCTGCGATTTGCTCCTCGTGTACCGCCCTCGATTTCTTGGACACCGGCTTGATTGTATTCATGCCGCCACCACGGGGCAAGCCAGCAGCCTCTTACGCGTCTGCTGGGGCGTGGAGTAGCCGTGGCGCTCGGTGAGCCACTCCCGGTGGTAGCGCTCCTTGAACGCCAGGAGCGCCAGGCGCAACTCCTCCACGGTCTCAAAGGTCCGCACCCAGAGGAGCTGCTCCTTGAGGGTGCGGATGAAGCGCTCCACGCAGCCGTTGCCCTCAGGCTCCCGCACGAAGGCCGGGCTGGAGGCGACCCCCAGGAAGCTTAGCTCGTCCTGGAAGTGGTCGCTCATGAACTGGCTGCCGTGGTCATGGCGCAGGGCCAGCCCCTGAGCGACGCCGGCGCCGTAGCCACCCAGGTGCTCCCGGATGCCTTGGCGCAATGGCTCCAGGGCCTCGAAGCGGGTGCCTGGGCGCGCGGCGTGGATGCCGACGCAGTCGGCGGCACAATGGTCCACGGCCACGAAGACGGTGGCAGTCCCCTCCCTGGCGGTGAGGCAGGTGGTGGCGTCGGTGCCCCACATCTGGTTGGGCCGCGCTGTCGTGATCGTGCCGTCATGGGCTTGGGGCCCGTGGGCCGACCCTGCCCGCGCGGGCGCCAGGAGCCCGGCCGCGCGCATCAGCCGCAGCACCCTGGCCTTGGAGGTCCGCACCCCCGCCAGGCGCAGCCGGGCCCACAGCTTGCGATGCCCTTCCCCCAGGAATAGCGAGCGCGCCAGGGCCAGGCGTATCTGCTCCATGAGAGCCTCGTCTGTCCAGGAGGTGTTGGGGCCGCGCTTGGAGGGTGGCCGCGCCGCCCGCCGCCGGCGGGCTCTGGTCGCATACACCGTGGAGCGGGGCAGTTCCCACACCCGGCAGACCCGGACCAGACCATAGAGGCGGCCAGCGGAGGGCGAGGTGGCCCGGCTCATGGCCTCGACCTCCGGCGGGCCAAAGGGAGCCCGGCCTCCGCAGTGCGGGCCCGCTGCCGCAGGGGCTCGTTCTCCCTGGTGATCTCGCCCACCTTGGCCTGCAGCCTCCGGACCTCCACGTCGCCCTCGTCTTCTGGCTGGCTCTTCAGGGAGGCCTGGCCCCGCCAGGAAGCGCTCCCGCCACTGGGCCAGGGTTGCCGCCGTGACCCGAAGCTCTCTGGACAGGCCATCCGGGACCTCTCCACGGAGCACCCTCAGTAC
>JACQGV010000030.1 GCA_016199375.1 Chloroflexota bacterium
CTGTCAGTGGCCTGCGGCGGCGCGGCGCCCGCCTCGACGCCACGGCCGCTGGGCACGGTGGCCACCCGCCCGCCGCCGGGCGCCCTGGCCTCCCTTATCGTCGCCTCGTCGGACCTGGGCGTGGGCCCCCAGCGTTTCACCTTCGCCCTCTTCGATGCCGACCAGCGGCCCATCACCGACGCCAGGGTGCAGCTGCGGTTCTTCAAGGTGCTGGACCAGAACCGGGCGGAGCTACGGGCCGAGGCCGAGGCCCCTTTCCGCGGCCAGGGCCTGGAGCGGGAGGGCCTTCAGGACCGCGGCGTCTACGCCGCCAGAGTGCTCTTCGACACCCCTGGGGCCTGGGGCGTCGAGGCCGCGACGGAGCGCCCCGGACGCCCGCAGGAGAGCGTCCGGGTGGGCTTCCAGGTCCCCGCCAAAAGCCAGACCCCCGCCATTGGCGCTCCCGCGCCCGCCAGCAGGAACAAGACCATCAAGGATTCCGGCAGCGTCGAGGAGCTGACCACCGCCCGGCCGCCGGACCCCGACCTCTACCGCACCTCCATCGCCGAGGCCATCGCCCAGGGTCGGCCCTTCCTGGTCGTCTTCGCCACCCCGGCCTTCTGCACCAGCAAGACCTGCGGGCCCGAGGTTGAGGCGGTGCAAGGGCTGCGGGCGAAATACGGGGCGCGCATGGACTTCATCCACATCGAGGTCTACAACGATCCGGTGGGGCTGCTCAAGGGCGGCAGCGACCGCTCGCTGCGGCCCGCCATGCTGGAGTGGAACCTGCCCACGGACCCCTGGGTCTTCCTCGTTGACAGCCGCGGCCGGGTCTTCGACAAGTTCGAGGGCTTCACCCCGGCGCAGGAGCTAGAGGAGGCGATCCTACGGCTCCTGGCCGCTGGTTAGTTATGTCAAGACACCTGGCGCCACAGGCATGCTCGCCCTGAGCTAGTCGAAGGGCCGCGGGGTGCTGGCCTCTCGCAGGGCTCACCCTTCGACTGGCCCCGGGTGAGCCCCCTGGGTTTTGAAACAAGTACTAGGGGGCGTCCTCCACTCGGAGCGCCCGCAGCCCCTCCCGCTCCTTGACATAGGTGACCTTCACCCGCTCGGCAACCAGCATGTGCTCGCGCAGGTGGCTGGCGGTGAAGCCCACGTCGCCCCGTGCGGTGAAGGTAAACCTGCTCCGGTCCGCTGTCTGGATGGTGAATGATCTAACCTCCACCGGGGAGGCAGCCTGGACATCCACCACAACCCCAGAGACGCTAAGGGTTCTTGGGCCGCACGCCAGCAGCAGTTGGACGGCCAGGAGGACACACGCGAGAACCAGCGGCCCACCGGCCCTTGCCAACAGCCGGGGCGCCCGATGCTGACGCAGCAAAGGGGCCGCCGCTAGTCGCGGGGGGCCAGGACGGTGATGACGGAGCTGGAGGCGTTGCCACCGCCCTGGTTCTGGGCCAGCGCCAGCCGGGGGTTCTGCAACTGGCGCGGGCCGGCCTTGCCGCGTAGCTGCAGGTAGGGCTCCAACATCATCTTGATGCCGGTGGCGCCCACCGGGTGGCCGAAGCACTTGAGGCCGCCATCGGTGTTGACGGGCACTTGGCCCTCGCGGTCGAAGTAGCCCTCCATCACATACCTGGGCGCGGTGCCCTTGGGCACCAGCCCCAGCGCCTCGTAGTTCAGCAGCTCGACGATGCTGAAGGCATCGTGGATCTGGACCTCCGACAGCTCCTTGGATGGCTCCCTGACGCCCGCCATGGCGTAGGCCAGCCGCGAGGCGACCTCGTTCTCCGGGAAGGAGGCGCCGTCGAAGGCGGTGGAGAGGTCCTGGGTGCCGTCGCTGTTGCAACCCGCTATGCCTCGCACCAGGACGTAGTCGGACTTGAAGTGGGGCGCCAGGTCGGCCCGGCAGAGGATAGCGGCGGCACCCCCGTCCACGTTGGCGCAGCAGTCGTAGAGCCCCAGGGGCCAGGAGATGATGGGCGCCTCCAGCGCCTGCTCCATGGTGATGGCCTTCTGGAAGTGGGCCTTGGGGTTCAGGGTGCCGTTCTGGTGGTTCTTCACCGCGATGCGCGCCAGCGCCCGCTTGATCTCCTCCGGCGTGTAGCCGTACTGGTGGGCGTAGCGGGTGGCGAAGATCGCGGCCCCAGCGGCGGTGGACATGGCGGGCTCCACCTGCGTCCCGCGCAGCAGCATGTGTCCGGGCACGCCCGTCCCGCCCTCGTCCTTCACCTTCTCGGCACCGCAGGCGATGACGATATCGTACAGGCCCGACGCCACCGCCATGCAAGCGGTGCGGAAGACGTCGCCGCCCGTCGCGCAGGCGTTCAGCACCTGGGTGACCGGCATATGGCCGGTCTTGAGGGAGCGCGATAGGTGCGAGTTGGCGACGATGCTGTACTGGACGCCCAGGAACCCCGCCTGCAGGTCCTTGCTCTCCAGGCCCGCATCTTGCAGCGCGTCCGTGGCTGCGTCCAGGACCAGGTCATCTACGTTCTTATCCCAGAGCTCGCCGGTCTTGGTGACGCCCATACCGATGATGGCTACCCTGTCCCTGATGGAGCCCATAAACGCCTCCTGGCTGCACCTGTCCCAA
>JACQGV010000038.1 GCA_016199375.1 Chloroflexota bacterium
ATGTGGCCGATGCCCTCCTTGGAGCCGATGAGGGGCAGCACCTCGGTATCGGGGTCCAGGGACACCGCGAAGCGTCGCTGGTACCAGCGGGCGAGGGCCCGGCGCAGCTCGGGCAGGCCGTCGCTTTCAGGGTAGCGATGGTTGGCGGGCACCTCGGCAGCCTGGTGCAGCCGGTCGAGGACGTGGCGCGGCGTCGGCAGGTCGGGGTCGCCGATGGCGAGGCTGATGACGTCCTCGCCGCGGGCCCGCTTGGCCGCGATCTTGCGGCTGATCTCTACAAACAGGTACGGTGGGAGCTGCTCGATCCGTTTGGAGGTGCGCATAGAGCCCTTTCGCGGGAGGGGCTGAAGTGCCAGGGCGCGGGGCTAGCATAGCCCCGCGCGGCCAGGGCCGGCCTGGCCCCGCACGCTGGCCGCCGGATGGTGTCCAGGGGCCTACTTGGCGGGGCCGACCTTGACCTCCCCCTTCTTGATGAGGTCTTTGGCCTCGGGCGAGAGGTCGAGGGCCGCCTGCTCCACCGCTACCTTCTCGTTGGGGGCGATGTAGGTGCACTCGCCGTCGGCGGCGCGGACCAGGAGGACCCGGGAGGACTTGTTGTCAACCATGACCTTGGCCATTGCTCATCTCCTGTGCATCAATGTGCCCCCTGGGCGCCGCGGGACTGGGGGCGGGCACGGGGGCCAGGCGCTAGGGTAAGGGCGGGCGGCGCTTTTGTCAACGGGACTGGGCCGGCCCTTCCGGCGCCGGCGGGCCAGGCGGGGCCAGGGACTCTCCTGGAGTGGACGGGAGGGCCAGCGGCGGCGCGGGCTGGCGGGCGAAAAAGGCCAGGGTGGCGGCGATCAGATTGGCGCTGCCGAAGATGGCGAAGGCGACGCTGTAGCTGCCGGAGAGGTCGAAGATGCCGCCGGCGACGAACGGCCCCAGCGCGCCCACCATGGCCTGGAAGGAGCCCGCGCTGCCGCGCACCACGCCCACCGAGAGGCGCCCGTAGTAGTCAGGCCAGATCTGCATCTGGAGGGGTGTGAGGCCGCCCAGGCCCGCGCCCAGGGCAGCCGAGGAGATGTACATGGCGGCGGGCGACCGGGAGAAGGCGACGGCGAACAGGGCCAGCCCAGCGAAGCCGGCGGCCATGACGACGGCGCGGCGCGAGCCTATCTTCGCCGCCGCCGGGGCCCAGACGAGCCGGGCGGCAACGGTGCCGAACGCAAAGAAGCTGAGGGCACCGGCGGCAGTCCCGGGACTCGCGCCTGCGGTGATGAAGTGGGACTGGCCGTTGGTGAGAAAGGCCAGGATGCCCATGCTTGTCAGGCTGAAGGAGGCCAGGAGGAGCCAGAAGGCAGGCGTGGCCATGGCCTGGCGGGCGCTCCAACGGGGCTCTTTGCTCAGGGAGGCGGCCAGGGTCGCCTGGCGGGCCTGGGCGTCGGCGCCCGCGGCGAAGGCGGCGCCATCGGGCAGCAGCCCCACATCCTCGGGGCGGCGCCGGATAAGAAGCGCTGCTGGGATGGCCAGCAGAATGGCCATGACCCCCGCCAGCCCGACCCACGCGGCGCGCCAGTCGAGGGCGCCGATAAGGAACTGGGTCAGGGGTAGCACGGCCAGACCTCCCAGGGGCACTCCGAAGGAGGCGATGGCGGTGGCCTGGGGCCGTTTGCGCACGAACCAGTTGGCGACGGCGGTGGTGGCCGAGAGGCCGATGCCTGGCATCAGCAGCCCCAGGGCGACGCCGTAGAGAAGGTAGAGCTGCCAGAGCTCGGTCGCCCGCGACACCCCCAGCAGGGTCGCCCCTCCCAGGACCGCGCAGACGGCGGTGATATAGCGACCGCCCGCGCGGTCCACCCGGCGCCCGAACCAGGGTCCGCTGAGGGCGCCCATGAGCCCCGCCAGGGTGATGGCGCCGGAGATCTGGGCGCGGCTCCACCCCAGCTCTGCGGACATGGGGGACATGAGGGCGCCGAAGGAGTAGTTGAGGCCGCCGCCGCCGGCCATCATGGCCAGGATGGCGACGGCGACGATGAGCCAGCCGTAGAAGAATGGCGGGCGACTTAGGCCACGGCCCATGCGGCTCCTCTAGGTACTCAGGAGGCTGCGGCCGCCCGCAGCTGCTCCAGCAGCCGGGCCTCGGCAGCAGCCCATGACTCCTGCCGCACCAGCGCCAGCAGGTCCTCGTCTATAGCCGCTTGCCAGGCCTCGGGCGAGGGCGTCTTGCCCTCCCGCCGCAGGCGCCGGCGCACCCGCCCCAGCAGGCCTGCCAGCGGCTCGTACTCCGGCGGCACAGCCTTCTCCAAACGCTGGCGCAGATGGCGCGCCAGGGCGGGACTGGCGCCACCGGTGGAGACGGCGATCTGCACCTCCCCGCGGCGGATCAAGGCGGGGGCGATGAAGGAGCAGTGGTCGGGGTCGTCCACCATGTTGACCAGCACGCCCAGCCCCTGGGCCTCCCGGTACACCTCGGCGTTGGTGCTGCGGTCGTCGGTTCCGGCGATGGCAATGAGGGCGCCCTGGAGGTCGCCCGCAGAGTAGGCCCGGGCCAGATGCTCTACCCTGCCCTCCTGCGCCCAGCGTCGGAGGGGCGTGGTAACTCGGGGCGCGACGACCCGGACGCGGGCGCCGCACTCCAGCAGGGCCGCCACCTTGCGCTCCGCCACCGCGCCGCCCCCGATCACGACGCAGAGGCGACCCTTGAGGTCCAGAAAGACCGGATAGTATGCTGGCATCCGCGCACTCCCGGGAGAGCCCCGCTGGCCGGGGGACCAGCCGGTCAGGGCCTGGCAGCCACAGATAAGCCTTGTCCTGCGCCGGTTGTGGCGGCGCTCGGCGGCGACAGGAGGCCGTCAACCTGCTGCTTTAGCTGCGCCACCGTCACAAAGGGCCCCACGTGGATCCGCCGTACGATGCCCTGCCGGTCCAGGAAGAAGCTGGAGGGCAGGCCCAGGACATTGTACCGCTTGGCGATGGCCTGGTCGGAATCGAGGACGAAAGGCCAGGAGAACCCGCCGCGCTGGACGAAGTCCGCCGCGTCTTCCCTCGGCTCCCCGAAGTCCACCCCTACCACCTCGAACCCCCGCGCCCGGTACTCGTTATACACCTGCTGGATGATGGGCATCTCCACCTTGCAGGGGCCGCACCAGGTGGCCCAGAAGTTCACCAGCACCACGCGGCCCCGCAGCTCCCGCAGGGCCAGCACGCCGCCGTCCAGCCGCTCCAGGGTGAAGTCAGGCGCTATCTGCCCGACCCTGGGGGGGCCAGCCACAGCCTCATCGGCCCTGGCCTGGGCAGGCCCGCCCCCACCCCGGCAGGCGGCGGCGACAAGCACCAGCGCAGCCAGGGCGGCTATCCAGGCCCCGGGCGCCCTCCTCCACGACGACAAGAGCTTGTCCTCCAAGATAAGTCTGCTCTCTCCCTACATTCTAGCGCCCCGGCTCGGTAGCCCCGCTTACCGCGGGGCCAGGGCCGCCGGTCGCAGCGAAGAAGACCATCGCCTCGTGGCGGTGGACGTCGCGTTCCAGCTTGCGGAAGAGGAAGTAGCTGAGGCCGCGCCCCCAGGCCTGGGGGTCCACCAGCAGGCGGGCGAACTTCCCTGGTGTCAGGCCCTTGTAGCCCTCGGCGGGCCACCAGATGTAAAGGAACTTCTGGCCGGGCCCATACTTGCTCAGGATAGCCTGGACCTTCCCCACATCGCCCGCGTTCATGATCAGCACATCGCCCCGGGGCGGCTCCTTCAGGTCGGCGACACGGATGAACTCGGTCTTGTAGCGGCGCAGATACCAGATCAGGCCCCAGTACACGTCGCCGTCCACGCTGACGACTAGGTCGGCGGTCTTGCCGGACTCGAAGGCGTAGCGCTCGATGGCTGCCGCGATCCTGGGGTCGTCGCCGGAGCCAGCGGCGTAGATGATCATCTCCCGCGCGTCGTCCTCGTGGACAAAGCTTGCCTGCACGGCGGTGCGGAAGGAAAGGAGGGCGCTGCCAGCCAGGAGCACCGCCGCCAGCGCCGCCAGCACCCGCCGGATTCCAGTCCGGCGGACGCTGCTGGCGACCCCCGCCAGGGAGGCCAGCATCACCAGCAGGGGGATGAAGATGCCCAGGGTGGCCTCCAGCGCCTCCTTGGGGGCATGGACAGCGTTCCAGAACAGGAGGGCCAGCATCCATGCGGCCAGGGCCGACAGCCCCACGGCCAAGGCCACCCTGGCGTTCCAAAGCTCCCGCCAGGGCACCCGCGGCAGCAGGTCGCCCAGCAGTTTGCCCCCCAGGAAGCACAGCGGCACCACCAGGTGCACCGTGAGCCAGGGCATCTTCTCGCCCGCGTGGGAGTACACCAGGAAGGTCGCCAGGGCCCAGAACACCATGAAGGTGGTGAAGAGGTCGTCCCTCCGCCCAACGACCATGAGGCCAGCGAATAGCACCACCAGCAACGCGATCACAGGGATGGGCACGCCTGACTTCAGTGGCAAGAGCTCCCAGAGGGCGAACAAGCCCATGGCCGCGATCAAGAACACCAAGGCCTGTGCCAAGAACCGATGTCGGATACCGAAGTACACAATGGCGATAAGCCCCAGGATGAGGGCTAGGTATTCGTACATGGACACGGTCACGAAGTAGTAGTACCAGGGCTGGCCAGCGCGCTCGACCGGCTGCTGGGCCAGCCAGTAGCCCAGGGAGCGCCAGACCCCGCTGGCCAGCCCTCCCAGGTTGGTCAGGAAGTTGGTGTAGAAGAGGCCGAAGATAGCCCAGAATACGGCGGCGCAGCCCAACCAGATACCCCGGCCCCAGAGCAGCCCCACCAGCCCTCCTCCGAGGAGGAGCGCCAGCACAATGCCCACGGCCAGCCCTAGGGCCAGGTCGCTCTCGGTATTGGGCCAGCCGGTAATGCCCGCGCCTTCCTTCGTCGCCAGCGTCACGCCCAGGGGCGCGGTGACAGAGTCAGCCAGGGCCCCCGCCAGAGGGAGGGAGAGGGTCAGCAGGACTATCGCCAAGGCCGCCGGGCGCGACTCCCGGAGTCCCACCCCACCGCCAGCGGACGGTGCCGGCGCAACCAGCCGGTTGTTGAGCGCCATCGCCAGGGCGAAGGCCCCCAGGACCAGCACAGTGTAGAAGGTGGCCTCCATGGTGGCGAAGGAGAGGGCGAGGGCCGCCGCCGCCATGTACAGGTACAGGCTCCGCCCGCTGTCCAGGAACCGCCAGAGCAGCACCACCAGCGCCGCCGTCCAGAATCCGACAATGATGTCGTCGCGGTTGAAGCGGCTGTAGAACACCAGGAATGGGGAGAAGGCCAGCAGCGCCGCCGTCGCCAGCGCCCCCGCCCTCCCCAGGCGGCTGTGGAGTCCCAGGGGGAGCAGCACCAGGGCGCTGCCGAACAGGGCGGGCAGGATGCGCGCCGTGAAGTCGCTGTCGTTGAACAGGAAGAAGAAGAGAGCGGTGCCGAAATACTTGAGGGGGCCGTGGCTCAAGGGATCGGGGGTGTAGCCCTTGCCGGAGAAGAGCTGGTAGCTGAAGTAGGTGTGGAGGCTCTCATCGTAGGCGATGCCCCGGTTGTCCAGGGCCCAAAACCGGAGGGCCGCCGCGGCCACAAAAAGGGCGCTGTAGGCCCCTATCTCCAGCAGCAGGGCCCGCCGGGCCCCGCCCAACGCGGGCGCAAGGGGCTCCTGGCCCGCCAGCGGGGCCGGCGCCTCCTGGACCGCCATCTAGTCCCTCACCCTCAGGCCCTCGCCTTCAGTATGGTCACCGCTTCGTTCTCGTACTCGACCGGCAGGAACCGGGCCAGGCGCTGCGCGGTGTCGGGGCCGTAGCGGAGGCGCTCCAGGTCGCCCACGAAAACGTAGGTGACGCGGTACTTGTCCAGGAGCGCTCGCAGCGTCGCCGCGTCGTCGGCCAGGTAGATGCGGTCAATGTCCTCCGCCCTGCCGGCGAAGGGCCTGGTAGTCCCCCGCCACTGGTGCTCATGGCCTGACCACCCTAATAGCGTCGGTATCCCCGTCAGCTCAGAGACGCGGCCGTATTCAGTGTAGGAGCCTCCGGTAGCCTCCACCAACACCGCGTCCGGTGGGGCGCGGGCCTGGAGCACCTCCAGGGCCTTGATGAGCTGCGGGTTGCTCCGTCTCAGGCTGGCCAGGCCATCCAGGGTCGGCCTGGCCCTGAACCCATCGGTCCGGCTGGGCAGCGCCGCGATGGTGTACACGAAACCAGCCGCCAAAAGCACGGCCAGCACCCACACCCACCCCCGCTTCAGGGCGCCGCCCCAGAGGGCCGGCGGCCTCCAGCCACGGGCCAGATAGTATAGGCAGAAGGGCGCTGCCACAGCAAGGAGAAGCCACGCCTGATAGTAGAGCTTGAAGACTGTGTTCATCCGATTGTTGAACAGGTCTCTGACGTAGAACAGCTCCGGGGCCAGGAGCACCAGGAACGCCACCAACACCATCAGGGCGACGAAGAGGACGCTGGCGGGGGCGTCGTCCTCGCCCTCAGCACTGTTGGGACGCCGCGCCAGGGCCAGCGCCGCCGCGCCTGTGACGGCCACCAACGCCAGGAGCGGAAGCAGGTGCACGAGCCGTCCCCCGATGATGACGAGGCCCTGGCCCAGCGGGTCGGCGAGCCAGAGGGTCGCCGCCGCCCAGAGCAGGAGCGGCGCCCCGGCGAGGGTAGCTCCCCAGCACACATCGGGGGCTCGCCAGGACCGCTGCTTCAACGACCGCCAGGCCAGGAGCACAGCGTAGCTGGCGGCCACGAGGAAGAGGGGTCCTATCACCAGGAAGAAGTGGATATACCGGGTGGCATAGCGGCCCACCGGCATGAGCCCCGAGGTCTGGCTGCCAAGGGTGGCGTAGAAGGGCAGGTACAGGATCACTGCGCCCGCCAGAATCGGCGCCGCGAAGGCGGCTGCCTCCAGCCCGGCCCGCGGCCCCGTGGCCTCGCCGCCGCGACGGGAGCGCAAGATCACAGCCCCCACGAAGAGCGCCCCGTAGGTAGGGAAGTCCCAGCTATTCAGGAACGCCAGCGCCCCCAGGCAGAGCGCCGCCGCCGCCGAGAACCAGGGCCGCGCCAGGTGGCTGGCGGCCTTCGGCGCCTCCTCGCCGGCCAGCACGGCGAGCGCCAGCCCCAGGGCCAGCAGCGTGGAGGGGAGGGCCATGACATGGGGATGCAGGTCGCCCAGCAGGAAGCTGAAAAAGGGGAACTCGGTGATGGTGTAGTCCCGGCTGACACCGCCTACCACCGTGTCTATGACCCGGGTGGCCCGCCACCACCACCAGAACTCCGTGGGGCGCCAGCCCGCGCTGCCCCCTTCCCCTTCCAGTCCCTTGATGGCAAACCAGCTCCACAGCCTCTCTGAGCCGGCCCCGTGGGCGCGCAGCAGCTCCAGCACGCCCTCCCAGTTCCCCAGGAGCACCACCATAGCGGCAGCCAGCAGCCCCAGCCCCACGGCGGGCTTGGACAGCACCCCCGGCGCGGGGCGGCGCCAGAGGGCGACCAGGTTGTAGGAGAGCCCGTAGGCCGCCGTGGCGGTGGTGGCGAAGAGCAGCGCCAGCGCCAGGTTGAAGGCGGTTGACGACGCGGTGCCGGTCAGGGAGGTCAGGGTAGCCGCCTGCAGATGGCCGAAGTAGTAGTAGCTGATGGGGTGGCCGGCCAGCCAGGGGTCTGCAGGGGGGAAGGACGGGCTGCGCAGGACCCCGTTGAGCAG
>JACQGV010000028.1 GCA_016199375.1 Chloroflexota bacterium
TCAGAGCTGGCCAGGACACCCATGGCGATGGGAAGGTCGTAGGCGGGCCCCTCCTTGCGCAGGTCGGCGGGGGCCATGTTGACCGTGATGCGGCGCTGGGGGAAGGAGCAGCCCGAGTTCTTGATAGCTGCCCGCACCCGCTCCTTGGCCTCCTGGACAGCCGTGTCGGGCAGGCCGACGATGGTGAAGGCGGGCAGACCGCTGGCCAGGTCCACCTCGACCTCCACCAGGGCGCCGTCCAGGCCGACGACGGCACAGCTCAGCACTTTGGCAAACATGTCTTCCCAATCATAAGCATGTCCCACCTAGAGCTTTTCCGATATGCGCCGCCATCATAAGAAGAATCCGAGCAGTGGTCAACGGGAGCAAGGAGACCCACACACAGGTATCCTTCAAGCACACCGCGCCCTTCTTGACAACGATTGTTGATGTTATAATGGGTTGTTGCAATCGTTTGCATGAGCCGCAGATGGCCAATCACACCCAGGCAATCGAATGGCTGCGGGGCCAGGGGCTGCGCCTGACGCCCCAGCGCCTGCTCATACTCTCGGCGATCGCGGAAGGTGGCGGCCACCTGGCGGTCGACGAGATCTACCGCCGGGCCAAGGAAGCCTACCCCTACATAGACATCGCCACCGTCTACCGCACCCTCCACCTGCTGAAGAAGCTGGGCGTGGTCACCGAAGTGGGGATGGGCGACCGGCTCCACTTCGAGCTTTCGGGCCCGGGCAGGAAACACCACCACATGGTGTGCCGGGACTGCGGAAACGCCTTCGATCTGAGCCCCGGCCACCTGAAGGCGTTCCGCAAGACCCTGGTGGAGAAGTTCGGCTTTGAGCCCGACCTGGACAACTTCACCATCAGCGGCGTGTGCGCCCAGTGCGCCCCGTCCGCGCAGCCACGCCGGCGAAGGGGGGGCTAAAAGGAGCCATGGCCCGAGCCCTGGCAAGCCTGCTCACGCTGCTGCCGCTGCTGGCCCTGGCCTGCGGCGGCGGCGCGGCGCCCACGCCGGAGGCGAAGCTCCAGGTAGTTACCACCGTCGCGCCCATCACCAGCATCGTCGAGAGCATCGGCGGCAGCCGCATCCGCCTGGAGGGGATCATCCCCGAGGGCGTCAACTCCCACACCTTCGAGCCCGCGCCCTCGGTGGCCCGGCTGCTGGCGCGGGCCGACCTGATCGTGCTCAACGGACTGTTCCTGGAAGAGCCCACCCTGCGGCTGGCCGAGGCCAACAAGAGGGACGGCGCGGTGGTCCTGCGCCTGGGCGAGGGCACCGTCTCCCGGCAGGAGTGGGCCTTCGACTTCAGCTTCCCGGAATCGGCGGGGCGCCCCAACCCTCACCTCTGGCCCGACCCCATCCTGGCGCTGCGCTACGCCGAGCTAGTCCAGGAGCAACTGGCGCAGCAGGACGCCACTAACGCCGGCTACTACGGCGAGAACCTGGCCCACTTCCGGCGGCGTATCGAAAGGCTGGACGCAGCCATCCGCGCCGCCGTCCAGACCATCCCGCGGGGACAGCGCAAGCTGCTCACCTACCACGACTCCTGGGCCTACTTCGCCCGCCGCTACGGGATGGAAGTCATCGGCGCCGTCCAGCCCGCGGACTTTGCCGAGCCCTCGGCGCGCGAGGTGGCCAGGCTCATAGACCAGCTACGCGAGGTGAAGGTGCCGGCGGTCTTCGGCTCCGAGGTATTCCCCAGCAAGGTCCTGGAGCAGATCGCCCGCGAGGCCGGCGCCAGGTTCATAGACAAGCTGCGGGACGATGACCTGCCCGGCAAGCCCGGCGACCCCCGCCACAGCTACCTGGGGCTGATGCTTGAAAACATGGAGATCATGGTGCCGGCCCTGGGCGGGGACGCGGCCGCCCTGGCGGGAGTGGACGTCCGCCCCGTGTTTGAAGGTGCGAGCGGGGCCATCTACCCCCAGTGAGGTGAGCCATTCTTCATCCGCAGCCGCATGAACGGGCGCTGGAGAGGCCCATCGTCGAGCTCAAGGGCGTGACCGCCGGCTACGACGGCCAGGTCGTGCTGTCAGATGTGGACCTGCGCATCATGCCGGGCGATTTCGTAGGCCTGTTGGGGCCCAGCGGCTCGGGCAAGACCACCCTGCTCCGCACCGTCCTGGGGGCGGCCGCCGTCTACCGGGGCGAGGTGCTGGTGGAGGGCGTACCGACAGCCACGCGACCGCCCCGAGCAGGCTACGTGCCCCAGTTGGAGGCCATTGACTGGAACTTTCCTGTCACCGTGGAAGAGGTGGTGATGCTGGGGCGCACCGTGGACAGCCCGCTCCTGCCCTGGTACCGGCGCCGTGACCACGCCCTGGCGCAGGGGATCATGGAGCGGCTGGGGATAGCCCGCCTGGCCCGGCGCCACATCCGTGAGCTATCGGGCGGGCAGCAACGCCGCGTCTTCCTGGCCCGCGCCCTGGTGAGCAGCCCGCGCCTGCTGCTGCTGGACGAGCCCACGGCTGGCGTAGACATCAAGACCCGGGACGACATCATGCATCTCCTGGACGAGCTGAACCATCAGGGTGTCACCATCGTCATGACGACCCATGAGATCAACTCTGTCGCCGCGCACCTCCCCTGGGTGGTGTGCCTGAGCGGCCGCATCGTGGCGGAGGGCTCCCCCTCCCAGGTTTTCACCCCCGAGACCCTCCGGCTGACCTACAACGCCGAGATGCCCGTCACCCAATACCAGGGCATGACCCTGGTGGCGGAGACCCCTCACTTCTTCGGCCGCGACAGCCGCCGCGCTGAAAGCGGGGGGGCCGCCGGCGAGGAGCGCCGTGTTTGAGCCCTTCCGCTACGAGTTCTTTGTCAGGGGACTGCTCGCGGCCACCCTGGTGGGGGGCCTGTGTGGGCTGATCGGGGTGTACATCGTCCTCCGGCGCATGGCCTACATCGGCCACGGGCTGTCCCACGCCATCTTCGGCGGCGCCGTGGTCAGCTACGTGATGTCTTTCAACTTCTTCGCGGGGGCCAGCATCTGGGGATTCCTGTCCGCCATCCTCATCACCCTCACCACCCGCAAGCGCAAGATAGGCGCCGACGCCGCCATCGGCATCATCACCACCGCCAGCTTCGCCCTGGGCATCGCCATCATAAGCCGCTACAAGACCTTCACCCGCAGCTTCGATGCTGCCCTCTTCGGCAACATCCTGGGCGTGACCGCGGGCGATTTGCTGGCCATCGCGGTAGTCGCCGCCGCCACCGGCGCCATCCTGTTCCTGGGCTACAAGCAGTTCCTCTTCGCCACCTTCGACCCCGAGGTGGCCCGCTACTACGGCGTGCCTACAGGCTGGGTGGAGACCGTCTTCTCCCTGGTGCTGGCGGCCACCGTCGTCGTGTCCATGCAGGTGCTAGGCGTCACCATGATCGCGGCCGCCATCGTCATCCCACCCATCGTCGCGCGCCTGCTGACCGATAGCTTCAGAGTAATGGTGCTGCTCTCCTCGGCGCTGGGCGCCTTCTGCGGTCTGGGCGGCATCTACCTGAGCTACTACGTGGATGTCTCCTCGGGCGCCACTGTGGTCCTCTTCTCTGCCGCTCTATTTGTCCTGGTCCTCGCCTACACCAGCCTCAAGGGCCGGCTCTCCGCAGCGGAGCGCCGGCTGTCCCGGGGCGACGCTCTGCCCCAGGAGACCTCCAGCACCTTCGAGTAGGCCCTGGCTAGCGCCGCCTCCAGCCCCGGCGCAATCGCGGCGGTAAGGCGCTGCTCAGCCTTGACGCCAGGTATAATGGCGGCACCGTTGCAGGGAGGGACCGCATGGCCCCCGGAGAGCATCCCCTGGAGTTCATCTTCCAGCCGCGCTCCATCGCCGTGGCGGGCGCCTCGCCCGAGCGGGGCCGGTCAGGGAACGAGTACGTCCGCCAGCTACAGCACTACGGCTTCCGGGGTCCCATCTACCCCGTGCACCCTGAAGCGACGACGGTGGAGGGGCTGCCGGTCTACCGCTCGGTGCTGGACGCGCCCGGCCCGGTTGACTATGTGATCTCCTGTGTGCCAGCGGCGGCGCTGCCGCAACTGGTGGACGAGTGCGGCAGGAAGGGCGTGCGGGCCCTGCACGCCTTCACGGGGCGCTTCCGGGAGACGGGACGCCCCGAGGCGGCGGCCCTGGAGCAGGAGGTGCGGCGCCGGGCGCGCCGGGCCGGGCTGCGCCTCATCGGCCCCAACTGCATGGGGCTGTATGTCCCGCGGCAGGGCATCGGCTTCAAGTACAACTTCCCCCACGAGCCCGGGCCGGTGGCCTTCCTGAGCCAGAGCGGCGGCAACTGCGCCGAGCTGGTCTACAGGGGTAGCCTGCGCGGGCTGCGGTTCAGCAAGGTCATCAGCTACGGCAACGGTCTCGACCTGACGGAGAGCGACTTCCTGGACTACCTGGCCGCGGACCCGGAGACGGCAGTGGTGGGCGCCTACATGGAGGGGGTGCAGGACGGGCGGCGGCTCCTAGCCGCGCTGCAACACCTGGCGGCCAGCAAGCCCGTTGTCGTCCTCAAAGGCGGGCGCACCCGCGCCGGCGCCCGCTCCGTGTCCTCGCACACCGGCTCCCTGGCGGGCGCCACGGCGGTCTGGGATGTCGCCTGCCGCCAGGCCGGCGCCATCCAGGTGAGCGACCTGGAGGAGATGATAGACCTGCTGGTGGCGTTCCGCTTCCTCAAGCCCGTCCAGGGGCTGGGGGTGGGAGTGGTGGGCGGCGGGGGCGGACGCACCGTCCAGTCGGCTGACGACTGCGAGGCGGCCGGGCTGACGGTGGTGCCGCTGCCCCCGGACGTCAGGGAGAAGCTGCGGCCCCTGGCGCCCGCCTTCGCCGACTGGATCGGCAACCCCCTGGACATCTCCATCCTGGCGGGGGCCAACGTCCTGCCGGAGATGGTTAAGCTCATGGGGGGCCATCCCGCCTTCGACGCCATCATCGCCAACGTGGGCGAGGACTGGTTCCTGGACACGCCTGAGAGCGCGGGCCGCATGCTGACGAGCACGCTGAAGAGCTACCTGGCCCTGGGGCCGACGCAGCCCAAACCCTTCGCCCTGGTCCTGGGGACCAGCGAGGGGCCCGACGAGTGGCGCTGGCGCGCCATCGAGGAGGCGAAGCGCCAGTTCTGGGAGGCGGGGCTGGCGGTCTTCCCCACCATCGCCCGCGCGGCCCGCGCCCTGGCCCAGGCGCACACCTACTATCGCCGGCGTGCGGCCGCGCCCTAGGGCGCGAACTGAGAGTGCTCCATCTTCTTCCACGGCTTGCGGACCTTGCGCTCCGGCCGCTTGGGGTCCGGGATCATCTCTTTGTCTTTGAAGACCTCATTGATCCACATCGTGCCGCCGGGAGGCCAGACCTGGCGGCTGACCTCGATGGCGTCCTGCTTGTTGCGCGCCCAGATGAAGCAGTGCTCGCCGTCGCAGCGGCTGCCCTTGCTGGCAAAGAAGACCTTCTCGCTCTCGTCCGCCATGGCGGCCTCTTCCCCCCTCCTAAACTAGCGGCGGCGCAGCGCCACCGACCCGCGACTAGCCCTCGCCCTCCGGGGGCTCCAGCTTGATCCAGATCGCGCAGCCACGCTCGCCGGGGAGCGCGGGGAAGGCGCAGTGGTCCAGGTGCATGCCGGGTGTCGAGCCCGCCAGCCCCCCATCCTCGACCCCGCAGTGGCAGTCAAGGTCGTCACTCTCATCTATCTCGACGGCATGGTAGGCGCAGGTCGAGCAGCGGCCGGGCCGCGGCCGGAACCACTCCTGAA
>JACQGV010000029.1 GCA_016199375.1 Chloroflexota bacterium
ACCGAGCTGGCCTCCTTCTGCGACATCCGCGTGGTGGCCGAGAGCGCCCAGATCGGCTACCCGGTGGCGCGGCAGCTCTCTCCGGGCAACGTCCATTGGCAGTCCTGGCTGATGGGCCTGACCAAGGCCAAGGAGTTCCTCTTCACGGGCGACTCCATGGACGGCAAGGAGGCCTACCGCGTCAAGTGGGCGACTCGGGTAGTGCCGGACGATAAGCTGGAGCAGGAGACCGAGGCGCTGGCGCGGCGCATCGCCCTGGTCCCCACCGACCTCATCATGATGACCAAGCGCTCCATCAACCGCCAGTTCGAGATCATGGGCTTCCGGGTCGGCCTCGACACGACGGCCGACATCCTGACGGCGGCGCGCGGCCGCAAGAGCGCGGGAGAGTTCCAGAAGGCGGTGGCGGAACGCGGCCTCAAGGCTGCCCTGGAAGCGCGCGACACGAAGTTCGGTGACTACCGGGGCAATCCTGAGCGGCCGCGGTCCACCGGCGGCAGGTGAAGCCCAGCCCGGGCTGCGGCGTTCGAGGATGGACGCAGAGGGCCGTTCGAGCCCCTGCTGGCAAAGGAGGTGTGGCAGGTCATGAAGTGGCTTCCTGAACCCTATCGGCAGAACATCCCCGGCTTCTCCTACGACCTGGAGGCGATGCGCAAGAAGTTCATCGGCCTGGAGACACAGCCGGTGGCGGGCCGCTTCCCGGTCGAGTACGACCCCATCCGGCGGCATTGCCACATGACCGGCGATACCAACCCCCTCTACCTCGACCCCGAGTATGCCGCCAAGACCAAGTACGGCGGGGTCATCGTGCCGCCGCCCTTCGTCTCCTACTTCGCGGGGCCTGGCATCTGGCCGCGCGGCCAGGAGCTACCCCAGCTCCCGCCCATCTCCACGCCGGGGGACCGGAACATCAACCTCACGGTGGAGGCGGAGTGGCTCAAGCCCGTGAAGGTGGGGGACCGGCTCAGCGTGAAGAGCCGCTACAAAGACCTCTATTTCCTTTCCATCCGGCTGGACTGGTGCGCCGTCTGGACGACCACGGAGCGCATCATGATGAACCAGAGTGGGGAGATAGTGGCCATCGAGAGCAACCTGGGGCTAAGGCACCGGTCCGCCGACCAGGTCCCCGAGGGCCAGAAGGGCCCGCCCAACTAGGGAGACGCAGGAGGACAACCGTGGCGAGACAACAGATCTATTGGGAGGACGTCAAGGAAGGCGATGCCCTGCCGCGCCTGGAGTACCCCATCACCGAGACCCGCATCGCCGAGCAGGTCAGCGGCTCCCAGGACTTCTACGCCGTCCACCATGACCGCGCCTTCGCCAAGGCGGCGGGCCACCCCGACATCTTCGTCAACACCGGCTTCATGCGCGGCTGCCTGGGCCGCGTCGTCACCGACTGGATCGGCGACGAGGGTTGGCTGCGCAAGTTCCGCATGGAGATGCGGCGCATGAACCGGCCGGGGGACCTCATGGTGTGCACCGGCAAGGTGGTGCGCAAGTACAAGGAGAGTGGCGAGCACATGGTGGAGTGCGAGGTCTGGGCCGAGAACGCGCGCGAGGGCGTCACCACCCCCTGCCGCGCCTGGGTGGTCCTGCCGAGCCGCTCGCAACAGGTGGGGCAGAAGCGCTGAGAGAGGAGACTAGAAATGCCCTGGTCTATGCGTGATAAGACCTGCATCGTCGGCATCGGGGAGACCGAGTACACGCCCTGGGGCCAGCAGCGCCGGAGCGAGTTCCAGTTGGCCTGCGAGGCCACCCTCAAGGCGTGCGAGGACGCCGGCCTGCCAGTCGAGCAGGTGGACGGCATCTGCGGCTACTCGGACGACCGCAACAACGGCTGCCGGATCGCTACCGCCCTCGGCATCCCTCAGTTGCGTTTCAACAACATGTTCTGGGGCGGCGGCGGTGGCGGCGCCGCCGGCAATGTGGGCAACGCCATGATGGCCGTCTACTCTGGCATGGCCAACTACGTGATCGCCTTCCGGGCCCTGGCCCAGGGCCAGTTCAGCCGCTTCGGGCAGTCGGGCGCTGGCCCCCGCGTCCAGGGAGACGGCGCCCATTCGGCGCCCTTCGCTTTGATGAACCCGGTGCACAACTATGCCCTGCAGACCCGCCGCCACATGCACGAGTACGGCACCACCGAGGACCACCTGTGCAACATCTCCCTGGCCAGCTACAAGCACGCCCAGCGCAACCCGCGGGCGGTCATGTATGGGCGGCCCCTGACCCGCGAGCTCTACCACAAGTCGCGCTACATCTCGGAGCCGCTCCACCTGTACGACTGCTGCCAGGAGACCGACGGCTCCGCCGCGGTGCTGGTCACCACCCCCGAGCGCGCCCGCGACCTCAAGCAGAGGCCGGTCTACCTCATGGCGGCGGCGCAGGGGACCGGGCCCCGGCAGGGGGCCTTCGCTGGTAACAAGCCCAACTTCGCCACCGCGAACTTCAGCGAGACCGCCCGCGACCTCTGGGCGCGCGCCGGCATTGAGCCCAAGGACGTGCAGGTGGCCCAGGTCTACGAGAACATGACCGGCATGGTGCTCATGTCCATCGAGGACCACGGCTTCTGTAAACGCGGCGAGGGCGGTCCCTTCACGGAGGGCGGCCGCCTGGAGCACAAGGATGTGGCCGAGAAAGGCGCCCCCAACGCCGGCAAGCTGCCCATCAACACCAGCGGCGGCAACCTGGCGGAGGCCTATACCCACGGCCTGGAGCTGGTGAATGAAGCAGTGCGGCAGATGCGCGGCACCTCCACCTGCCAGGTGGAGGGCGCCGAGATCTGTCTGGTCGCCGCCGGGCCTGGCGTGGCCCCTGTCAGCGACCTCATCGTGAGGAGGTAGCCGTGGCCGATAGCTATTTCCCCAAAGGCATGCCCTTGCCCCAGGGTACGGTGGATGACCAGGAGTATTGGGCCTGGACCCGGAGGCACCGCCTGATGATCCAGCGCTGCACCAAGTGCGGCACCTTCCGCCACAACCCCATCCCCTTCTGTTACAACTGCCGCGCTCTGGAGTACGTATGGGTGGACCAGATCCCGCCCATCGGCGTGGTCTACTCCTTCACCATTGTGCGGGCGCCGGCCCATCCGGCGCTGGTGGGCCGGCCGCCGTTCAACATCGTCCTCGTCGAGCTGCCCCGCGCCGGCGGCGTCCGGCTCGCCTCCAACCTGGTAGACCTGCGCGGCGGCGACGGCAAGGAACCGGTCTCCCAGGTGGCGCGGTGGAACAGCCCGGCCAAGGTGCCGGCCTTCGAGCCTGACCCCAAGAGCATCTACGTCGGCATGCCGGTGGAGGTGGTCTGGGAGGACCACGAGGATGTGACTCTGCCCCTGTTCATGCCCTCGGCAGACCCCGAGGCGGTCGCCGCCGCCGAGCGGCATCCCAAGGCGGCGCCGCCCAAGACCGGCCGCACAGGGTGAGGGGGGGTGTCCTTCCCCTGCGTGCTGCCCCAAAGGATAAGCAGCCCAACCTCGCCGGTTGGGCTGCTGTCTTTCTGAAGTGCGTGGCGGGTTGCGGAAGAGGGGCTGTCTAGCCTAGGCGCTGGCGCTGCTCCTGGAGGCGCGCCAGCCTGTCCTGGGCCTCGGCCAGGGCCTGGCGCTCGCGGGCCACCACCTGCACGGGGGCCTTGGCTGTGAACTCGGGGTTGGCGAGCTTGCCTTGGAGCCGCTCCACATGCGCCTGGGCCGCGGTTAGCTCTTTGTCCAGCTTCGCCCGCTGCTTCTCCAGGTCGGCTGGGGTCTCCAGCAGCCTCACGGTCGAGTGGGCGCCGATGCTTGTCCACGTGACCTGGCCGTTGTCCCCTCGTCCGGCCGGAGGACCGTCGGCTGGCGTGACCTCCTGGAGCCGGCAGCGCGC
>JACQGV010000033.1 GCA_016199375.1 Chloroflexota bacterium
ATGGGGCTGGAGCTCTGGGCCTCGAGCTTGAACAGCGCCCCCTCCGGAAAGCGGCTCTCCACCGACGAGGCGGTGATCCGGATGGGCCCGCCCTGGGCGCGGACGCCGTGGCTGCGGACACCCGCCAGCACCAGAGGGACCAGCAACACCAGGGCGAACATCATGGCCTTGCGCAATCCCATTCCCATCACCTCAAAGTCAACCCTGACCTCAGCCCCGCCGCCCGAACTCCCGCTCCAGTTGGCTGGCGGCGATGTGCAACATAGTCGGCCGTCCGTGGGGGCAGGTCCGCGCCCCCGGGGTCGCCTCCAACCGGCCGAGGAGCTCGCGCATCTCTTCCAAGCCCAGCCGCTGGCCCGCCCGCACCGCGCCGTGGCAGGCGATGGCTGCGGCGGCCCGCTCCTCCCAGCTCGCCAGGGCCTCCTCTCGTCCCATGAAGTCCAGCACCTCCCGCAGCGCCGCAGAGGGCTCCCTCGTCCGCAGGGCAGCGGGCACCGCCCGCAGCAGGCAGCTTCCGGGGCCGAAGCCCTCCAGCAAGAAGCCGCTCCGGGCCAGGTTCTCGGCCTGGCTCTCGGCGAGGCGCGCCTGCTGCGGGGTCAGCTCCACAGCCACGGATGCCAGCAGCGCCTGGCTCTGGACCTTCTCGCCGCGCCGCTCCTCCAGGAGCTGGTTGTAAAGAATACGCTCGTGGGCCGCGTGCTGGTCCACCAGGAACACGCCGTCGGGACCCTCGGCCACGATATAGGTCTCGGCGACCTGTCCGACAACCCGCAGCGCCGGCAGCTCGCGGCCAGCCGCCGGCCCCTCCGTGCCCGGCCCGCTGGGGCGCTCGCCGTTCCGGGGAGCAGGGCCCGCGGAGGTTGGCGGCAGCGCCGGGGCCACGGGAGCGGGCGGGCCGGCCAGCGGGGCCCCCTGAAACCTGGGCGCGGAGTAGGGCGCCGCTATGACAGCCTGCCCCGCCGCGGCTCCGACGGGCGCCGGCTCCCGCGCGAGAGCGGGCACCGGCGCCTGCAGCGCCAGGGCCCGCTGGACCTCCCGGAAGACCGCCCCCGCCACGGCGGCCTCGCTGCGGAACCTTACCTGGGCCTTCGTGGGATGCACGTTCACGTCCACGTCCTCGGTCGGTACGGCGATCATAACGGCGGCGAGGGGGTGCCGCCCCGTCATCAGCATGCCCTTGTAGGCCTCCTCCAGGGCGAAGACCAGGGCCCGGTTCTGCACCCAGCGGCCGTTCACGAAGAGGCTGACCTGGGCGCGGCTGGCCCGCGCCACCGACGGCGGGCTGACCAGCCCCTTCACTCGGACCCGGGAGCCAGCGCCTGCCTCCGGGGCGCTCCCCAGCGGCAGGAGGCTGGCGGCGACCTGGTGGCCGTAGACCGCCGCGGCCGCGTCCCGCAGCGCGCCCGAGCCCGGCGACTGGAGGGCCGGCCGGCCCTCCAGCGTCAAGGTGAAGGCGACGTCCGGTCGGGCCAGGGCCAGGCTGCTCACCAGGTGGGCGATGTGGCCCTCTTCGGTGGCATTGCTCTTGAGGAACTTGAGGCGGGCGGGCACCGCCTTGAACAGCTCTCGAACCGTCACCGTCGTCCCCGGAGGGCAGCCCCGGCTGCCCCGCGACACCAGCTTCCCGTCCCGGAAGTGGATGTAGGCGCCGGCGGCGTGGTCGGGAGGCCGGGTGGCCAGCGCGACCTCCGCCACCGCGGCGATGCTGGGCAGCGCCTCGCCCCGGAATCCCAGGGTGCTCACCTGCTGCAGGTCCTCAGGGCGGCTGATCTTGCTGGTGGCGTGGCGCTCGAAGGCCGCCTCCAGCTCCTCCGGCGGGATGCCGCCGCCGTTGTCACTCACCCGCAGCAGCCGCACCCCGCCGCCCGCCACCTCGATGGTGATCCTGGTGGCGCCGGCGTCCAGGGAGTTTTCGAGGAGCTCTTTAGCTACGGAGGCGGGGCGCTCGATCACCTCGCCAGCGGCGATCTGGGAGACGACGTCTGGGGGCAGGACGCGGATGGCCATAGCGGTGACGCATTCTAGCACGCGGCCCCGTTACCCTTGGCGGTCCAGCTTCCCCTTCAGCTCGTATAGGGTTGGCCAGCGCCTCCAGGGGCGGGAAGAAGACCACGTCCCACTTGACGATTCCTGCGATAGTGCTGAGGACGTCGAAGAATTACGCCGCCACATACTGCCGCACATCCACCTGCACCCCGGCCTTCTCGGCTTCGTCCGCCGCCTCGCGGAGGGACCTGGTAGTCTCCTCGTTCACATACTCCTCACCGCAGTTGCCACAGACCAGGGCTGGTACGCCCTTAACCACCAGGGTCATACTGCCCCGCGTAAGCAGGACAGCCATCCTTCCGGGCCGAGTCTCGCCGTGCCTACAGATGACGCACTTCATTGCTTTCTCCTACGGAAATCGGGCTCCCATTCCCGCCCATCCGGTTCGTACACCGTGATGATGAACGTGTCTCCCTCCCCAGGGTCTTGAGCCGACACGACATGGAGGGGCCTACCGCCTACCCAGGCTAACACAAGCCGGGCTGGGTAAGGGAGGGCCTGGGGGTAGTTGTCAACAACTTCACCTCTCTCCAACACCATCCGCACTTCCTCCTCGGTGATTCGCCGCTGGATCATCCGCTTGACTGCGTGCACCCGGAAGATGAGCACTTGCCCTACCCCCGCCACTCTCACTTTAGTTTCCCCTTCAGCTCGTAGAGCACGGTCAGGGCCTCCAGCGGCGTCAGGCCATCCAGGTCGAGCTGGGCCAGCGCCTGCTCCACGGGCGAGGGCTCCGCCAGCAGCGGGAGCTGCGCGGCCGGCGGGGCGGCGCGTCGCCCCCGGGCGGATGCCCGTTGCGCGGCCTGTCCGTCCCTGGCCGCGGCGCCCTCCAGCTCCGCCAGCGCCTCCTGGGCCCGGCGGATCACCGGCCGCGGCAGCCCGGCCAGCTGGGCCACGTGGATGCCATAGGACTTGTCGGCGCCGCCGGGTATGATCTTGCGCAGGAACACGACCCGTCCGCCCTCCTCCGTGACCGCCACGTTGCTGTTCCGCACCCGGGGCAGCACCCGCGCCAGCTCCGTCAGCTCCTGGTAGTGGGTAGCGAAGAGGGTCTTGGCCCCCAGCCGGGGGTGGTTGTGGATGAACTCAATGACCGCCCGCGCGATAGCCAGCCCGTCGTAGGTGCTGGTGCCGCGGCCGATCTCGTCCAAGATAAGGAGCGACCTAGGTGTGGCGTGGTTGAGGATATAGGCCGTCTCCAGCATCTCCACCATGAAGGTGGACTGACCCGCCGCCAGGTCGTCCTGGGCCCCCACGCGGGTGAAGATGCGGTCCACCAGCCCGAGGCGGGCGGACCCGGCGGGGACAAAGGAGCCGATCTGCGCCAGGAGGACGATGAGGGCGACCTGCCGCAGGTAGGTGGACTTGCCCGCCATGTTAGGCCCCGTGAGCACGACGACCTGGGCGTCGCGGCTGTCCAGGCGGCAGTCGTTGGGCACAAAGGGCTCGTCCAGGGCCCGCTCCACCACCGGATGGCGCCCGGCCGCGACCTCGATGCTCCCGCCCTCGTCCAGGGCGGGGCGGACGTAGCCGTAGCGGGAGGCTGCCTCGGCCAGCGCGGCGAAGACATCGGCCTGGGCGACGGCCCCCGCCGTGGCCAGGAGCAGGTCGGCGTGCCTGCCCACCTCCTGGCACAGCTCCCGGAAGAGCTGCGTCTCCAGACGCTGGAGGTCCTCCTGGGCGTGGAGGACGCGCCCCTCGTACTCCTTGAGCTCCGGGGTGTAGAAGCGCTCGGCGTTGGACAGGGTCTGCTTGCGGATGTAGTCGGGCGGCACCAGGCCCAGGTTGGCGGTGGAGACCTCCAGGTAGTAGCCGAAGACCTGGTTGTAGCCCACCTTGAGGCCCTTGATGCCGGTGCGCTCCCGCTCCCGGCGCTCCAGCTCCGCCAGGTAGCGGCGGGCGTTGCTGGCCAGGTCGCGCAGCCCGTCCAGCTCCGCCGAGTGGCCCGCGCGGATAACGTTGCCGTCGCCGGGGGCGCTGGACGGGTCGTCGGCCAGCGCCTGGGCGATGAGGGACACCACATCCGGAGCAGGGCTCAGCGCCGCCGCCAGCCAGGTCACGGCGCCGCCGGCCTCCTCCACGCAGGCCCGCAGCTCGGGCAGACGCTCCAGCCCCCGGCGCAAGGACAGCAGCTCCCGCGGCCCTGCCGGGCTCGCCCGCACGCGGTTGGTCAGCCGCTCCAGGTCGGGCATGCCCTTCAGCAGCTCGCGCGCCCGGCCGCGCCGGATGGCGCTGGCGAAGAAGGCCCCCACGGCGTCGAGCCGGCGGTTCAGGGGCTCCAGCTTCAGCAACGGCTGGCCCAGCCAGCGCCGCAGCAGCCTCCCGCCCATGGCCGTCAGGGTCAGGTCCAGCACCGAGAGGAGGGAGTGACCGCCCGCGCCGTAGCGGCCCGCCTCGAACAGCTCCAGGTTCCGCCGGGTGGCCGCGTCCAGGACCATGAACTCGCTGGTGGAATAGGTCGCGAGCCGCGGGAGGCGCGCCAGGGCCTCGCGCTGGGTCTGCTCCAGGTAGCGGACCAGGGCGCCGGCGGCGCCGATGGCCAGGGGCAGCCCCTCGCAGCCGCAGCCTTCCAGGGAGGCCACCTCCAGGTGCTCCAGGAGCGCCCGCCGGGCGGCCTCAGGCTCGAACCAGCCGCCGTCCACCTCGGTGACGGCTACGCCAGTGCCAGCGGAGATATCATGGCCGCGCGGCAGCAGGACCTCGGCGGGCGCCAGGCGCTGGAGCTCGGCGGCGAGGGCGTCCAGAGGCAGCTGCGCCACGGCGAACTCGCCGGTGGTGATGTCGGCCACGGCGAGGCCCGCCTCCCCGTTCGCCGGCGGGCGCCGCGAGCCTCCGGGGCTGACGGGCTGGGCACCCGCCAGCACGGCCACCAGGTTGTTGTTGGCCTTGCTGTCCAGCAGGTGGGGCTCCACCACCGTGCCCGGTGTCACCACCCGCACCACGTCCCGCTCCACCAGGCCCACGCTGGCCTTGGGGTCGCTGAGCTGCTCCACGATGGCGACCTTGTAGCCGCGGTGGATCAGCTTGCCCAGGTAGTTGTCCAGGGCGTGGTAGGGGATGCCGGCCATGGGCACCCGCTGGCCCTTACCCATCTCGCGGGAGGTGAGGGTGATCTCCAGCTCGCGGGCGACGAGCTTGGCGTCCTCGTCGAAGCTCTCGTAGAAGTCGCCCAGGCGGAAGAGGACGATGGCCTGGGGGTAGTCCCGACCCACTCGGGACTTGATGCGCAGGTACTGGCGGCGGATGGGGGTGACGGGCTCCATGGGGCTATTGTAGCCTTCAGCATGAGGGGCGCAACGGCCCGACCCATTGAAGGGTGCAGGAGGTGCCGGGCTTGTTAGGAAACAGCAGGTGGCTCGATCGCAGGCCTTGTCCCCTGGCGGCCTCCAGGGTGCGGCGGCCACCGGGACTGCGGGCGCTCCCGACCCTGGCGTTGCTGGCGGTGCAGCATAGGCGCACGCCTTCCCAGGTGGCATTCCACAGCTTGACAGAATATGCGACAATGCGTGGGGAGCCCACTTCGTGTTCGCCCACGGAGGTGCTTCTTCAGATATGGCCGCTGCGGCCTTGCGCGGGGCGGGCTGGGCCTCCGGGCTCGTGGCCATCGCGTTGCTCGGCAGCGCCTGCGGGCCGCCAGACTCCAGCGCGGCTGCGCCCACGCCCACCGCGGTCACCATTCCCACCGCTTCCCTTCCCGCGACCTCCTCCCCTTCGACTCCGACAACAGCGGGCGCGCGGCCAGGCGGCGGAGGGGCGCCGATCCAGGCGAACGAGAGCGTGGTCACAGCCGTCGTGGTGTCAGTGGCCCCGTTCCAGCGGACGCGGGTGGCTACCGGTTGGCTTATGGAGCTCCTGCTCCAAGCCTCTCAAGACGTACCTGGGGTACCCAACCTGGCGAAGGGCAGCGTAGGAGAGCTTGTCACCGCTGAGACAGAGGAGAATGTCGCTGGCCTTGAGTTGGGAACAACTATTACCGCTCAGGTGGTATTTCTGGGGGAGGCGGGGCGCGGCCGCTTCTGGGCCACCTCGGTGCAGCCCCTTGCTCCCGGTACCCGCGCCCCTGAGGTGGGCGTGCGCCCCAACCGGTCCCTGATCCAGGGCGAGGTCCGAGGGGTGCAGCCGCGGGCAACGGGCGCCCAGCCCTGGGCCGTTACCCTGACCCTCACCAACGCAGAAGTCAGCCCGCCCCTCGCCAGCTACCTCCCACAGGGGAAGGTGGGCACGACACTCATGATCCTGACTGGCGAAGCGCTCGCCGGAACGCTCCGGCTCGGCCAGCTCATCAGCGCTGAGGTCAGCCTGCAGTTGAGCGATACACTTACGGGTCTCATCGGGTCGAGCATACGCCTGGCCCCGTAGCGCCAAGAGAAACCGCCGTGACCATGCCAAGGCTGTTGTCGGCAAAGGGCCCTGCCCTCCTGGTGGCCGTCATTGTGCTTGCGGTACTGGCGCCCATCGCCACGCCAGCGCCGAGGGAGGCCCGCGCTCAGCCCCAGGGTGATGGGAGCCCCCAGCCTGTGGTCGGCAACTCCCTCAAGACGGACATCTCGCCCCCACTG
>JACQGV010000034.1 GCA_016199375.1 Chloroflexota bacterium
CACCTCCCTATGTCCGAAAAGTTGTGCCATCGGTGGTCTCTGTTTGTGCTCACGCTGTCGACATACTGCCCTCCATCAGGACAAAGCTAAGGCTCTTTTACAGGGTCAGCGCCGTTGCGGATGGCCAACATGTACCGCGCCTATCGCCTTCGCGTCCTCAATGCCCAGGTTCGTATCCTTTTACGGGGTCAGCGCCGTTGCGAATGGCCAGCATGTAGTGCGCTATCGCCTTCGCGTCCTCAATGCTCAGGTTCGTATCCTGCACCATCTCCACTACCAGGCGTGCCGCCTCAGCGTCGTTGCGAAAGGCGTGCAGGATCTCCTCGTTGGTTGGCTGGGTGTGGCAGGCACCGCAGGAGCGCCGGAGGGCGGCCTTGCCCTTGAGCAGCTCGTCCCTGGACACGGAGGGGTCGTAGATGAGCCTTTGGATAGCGGCCACCTCTTCCGAGCTTTTGCTGGCGATCTTCAGCCCCTGGAGATAGTCCGCCAGCTTCGCCAGGTCAGCGGCGCTCAGCTGGGCCTCGGCGTAGGCGGGCATGCCTTTGGGGCCATCCCTCACCATGCGCGTGACGATCTCCGGGGGGGAGCCCGCCAGCGAAGGCCCTACCTCTGCGCCCCGGGCATCCAGGCCGTGGCAGGTGGCGCAGCCCTCGCGGAGGTAGATGGCCCGCCCGGGGTCCAACGGTGGGCCACCCCGCCAACTGACCCCGGCGAGAGTGAAAGCGCTCCTGGTCTGCGGGGCCTCCCGCGGATCCTCCCCCGCGAGCATGGCGATGTCCGTTCGCACATAGCCTGGCCGCGGCGCCTCCCACAGATTGCCGTGGGTGTCCGGGCTGCGCAGCACGATGACGCCGATGAGCACCGAGGCCAGCCCGATGACGAGCGCAAAGCCCAACCTGGGGACGAGGAACCTATCCACGCTGGCCTCCCGCGCCGTACGGGGCCTTGGGGCCCTCCCGAGCGATCAGCGTCAGCAGCACCGTTCGCTCCCTCACCCACGATGACGCACCCTTGGAGAGAGCGAACCAAGTCTCTGATCGCCTGCCGCATCGCCGCCGAGTCATCGACCACGAGCACCGTCAGCAACGCGCATCTCCTCATTTCCATGAAAGCAAAACTGGGATGCGGATGCATCTCCGGAAGTGATACAAATCTACGAGTGACTTTTCAGTACGAGCCTGTACTTCGTGAACAGTACGGGGCAAGGGGGGCTTCCAAGGAAGTCGCGAGACCTTGCCCGTCTGGGTGAGGAGGTGGCGCTACGGTTGGACGAGATGTTGGCCGGCGCCGCGTTAGCAAACGGTTAGCAAACCGAACATAAAGCGAAAATGGTCACTGCGCGTCATGCGATGCAAGGCGGCCATGTTCTATCTGTTGCCGGTGGTGCCGAAGGTCGGAGTCGAACCGACACGGGAGTTGCCCCCCAACGGTTTTTGAGACCGTCGCGTCTACCATTCCGCCACTTCGGCCGGCGCGGGGAGAAGACGGCGTGGGTGGTGCCGAGGGTCAGAATCGAACTGACGACACCGTCATTTTCAGTGACGTGCTCTACCGACTGAGCTACCTCGGCGCCGCCTGGGCATTGTAGGAAGGGGGCTAAAGGGTGTCAAGGCGCGGGGGCCCGGCTCAACCCCAGCCCCTCGGGGTAGCTAGACATAACATTGCGTGGGCTAGCCACGCTTGCTACAATTAGATAGGAGGGGGGCCTGCCAGGCGATCCCAGCCAGTAGCCGCAGACTCTCCCCCCTTACAGTAGCGGCCGCCCGGGTAGCCTCCTTCCTGGGCGGCCACTCTATTGGCGGCTGCTGGCGCGGGGCCTTCTCCGGACCTCGATGATGCGTTAATGTATCTGGTGCGACCCGCACCGAGCCGTCCGGCAAGCCGAGGGGGCGTCCCATGCCCATCTATGAATACCGCTGTCGCTCCTGCCACAGGCAGTTCAGTGTCCTCCACCGCACCTTCAACGTCGCCGGGCCAGTCGCCTGCCGCCACTGCGGCGGCGCCGACGTCGAGCGCCTCGTCTCCAAGGTGGCGCTCCTGCGCTCCCAGGAGTCCGGCAGGGAGGACATGGGCGCCGACTCCGACCTGGACGGAGTGGATGAGGGCGACCCCAGGAGCATGGCCCGCTGGGCGCGCAAGATGGGCCGCGAGCTGGGCGAAGAAGCCGGTCCCGAGTGGGACGAGATGGTGGGCCGCATGGAGGACGGCGAGCTTCCCCCTGACTCGCCCGACGCCGGCGCTGACCTGGGCGAGGATAGCTGAGATGGGGGTTGTCAGGCAGCTTCTAGCAAAGCCCTGCTTTCCTTGACAGCATTCCTCGCCTCCTCCAGAATGGCCGCGGAGGTGGCCGCCCGATGAAAGTGCGCATGCTCCCCCTGGGCCCCCTGGGGAATAACGTCTACATCGTCGTCGCCGAGACCACCAAGGAGTGCGTGATAATAGACCCCGGCTGGAATGCCGAGGTCATCCTGAAGGACGTCAGGGAGCACGACCTCAAGGTGCGGGCGATCCTGGCTACCCACGGCCACATTGACCATACCAACGGCATCGCCCCCGTGAAGCTCCAGGTGGCCGAGGCCGTGGTCGGCATCCATAAGGGGGATGCCGCCATGCTGGAGCCCGAGCACTGGCGGGACGCCTGCCTCCGCCTGGCGATGACCGGCGTCGGGGTGCCGGACGCGCCCGTTGCCGACCGCTGGATCGAGGCCGGCGACAGCCTGGACTACGGCGAGCTGCACCTGGAGGTGCGCCATACCCCGGGCCACTCGGCGGGGAGCGTCAGCTACGTGGGCCAGGGGGTCGTCTTCTCCGGCGACACCCTGTTCATGCAGAGCGTGGGGCGCACGGACACGCCGGGCGGGAGCTGGCAGCAGCTGCTCAACTCCATCAGGACCCAGCTTCTCATCCTGCCTGACGAGACGGTGGTGCTGCCCGGCCACGGGCCCAAGACCCGCATCGGCATCGAGCGGGGCTATAACCCCTTCCTCCAGGAGGGCGCCGAGCTGCTGGACCCGGCGGGCCCGCCTATCAGCCAGTTCCGCTGAGCCCCTCGGCAGGAGCCCCGCGCAGCGTGGCCGTGGGGCTGCGTGCGCTCCGCAACCCCCCCAGCGCCCAGGGGGGAGTGCCGGCCAGGGTTACTCTGGGCCCCGGGTGTCGGCAGAGATGCAGGGAGGTGGCATGGACACCAATGAGTACCTCACCCACTTCATCGGCAACCTGAACCGGCAGTACGAAGAGGCGCTGGCCGACCTCACCGACGCCCAGCTCTACTTCCTGCCCAACGACCAGTGCTGCCACATCGCCTGGCACGCCTGGCACTGGGTGCGGACCCAGGACAACATCGTCAACTTCATCTGCCAGGACCGCAAGCCGCCGGTCTGGACACGGCAGGGCCTGCCCGAGAAGTGGGGCCTGCCCAAGGTGGCCCAGGGCACCGGCATGGAGCGCGCCGAGGCCCTGGCGCTGCGGCTGCCGGGCCGCGACGCCTTCTTGCAGTACCTGCGCGACGTCTGGGCCGACGCGGAGCCTTACCTGGGGAAGGTCAGCGCGGCGGAGCTCCAGACCCTCACCAGGGTCAACCCCTTCGGCGAGCGGCCCAAGCTCCAGCACATCGGGCAGACCATCATCGCCCACGGCAACGGGCATCTGGGGCAGATCATAGCCCTGCGCTCCGTCCAGGGGCTGAGGGGCGATCCGTTCTAGTGTCCCGTCCCTGAGA
>JACQGV010000032.1 GCA_016199375.1 Chloroflexota bacterium
ATCTCGGTTGTGGGGGTGGCGTTCAGCGGTTTACAGGTGCGCCGGAAATAAATCTTCCCGTCCTGAAGGACATCTGACAGGAAGAAGTCTGTGACACGGCACCGCTCCTGATCAATAGGCAGGTCCAGTGCCTCCAGTCCGGTGCCGTCCGGACGCATTCGCCACAGTCGATACGTACCCCTCAATAGGTCGACTTCAGGGTCAAAGTTGCCTATGAGCCAACCATCGGCCAGCCATACCATCCCGCCGTGGGCACCTGGGGGTGATTCTATGCGTCTTATCGGCACATCCACACTCATGGCTCGCTGCGGCCCCCTGATACAAGAGCCCCCCGCTAGCATGAGTAAAGCTACGGCGGTGATGGTCGTTCGCAACACAATAGTAAGCCCGATCATACTCTCATGAGCCTTCCCACTATACGCAACGCTAACTCGGCCTCCGGGCCCTCTGGTCGAACCGGCTCGCAATGGTCAACCCAAATGTTGCCATCACTGCTGCGTGCCCCTCTCCTACCCCTGACCAGCCCTGGTGGGGGGGTTGCGGGCTCGCAACCTGGCCTCGGCGGTTTCCCCGATTGACGCGCTAGAATAGCAGATGCTAGTATGCGCTGGCTTTACCTGGTGGAAGGCATCCAAGATGCAGTTGGACCTCACCGACCGCAAGCTGCTGAACCTGGCGCAGCGGGAGTTCCCGCTGGTCACCAGGCCCTACGCCGAGCTGGGCGCGCGCCTGGGGACCAGCGAGGAGGAGTGCCTGGCCCGCATCGCCCGGATGAAGGGCGAGATCATCCGGGAGATCGGCGGCATCTTCGACGCCCGCGTCATGGGCTACCAGAGCTGCCTGGTCGCTTTTTCCATACCCGAGGACAGGCGGGACGAGGGCGCCCGCCTGATCAGCCAGCACCCTGGTGTCAGCCACAACTACGCCCGCACCCACCAGTACAACCTCTGGTTCACCCTGGCCCTGGCGCCGGGGCGCAGCCTGGAGCAGGAGGTGGCGCGCCTGGCGCAGGCGGCGGGTGCGACCCAATACCGGCTCCTGCCCGCCCTGCGGGTCTTCAAGATCGGGGTCAATTTCGACATGGTGGAGGGCAAGGGCGATACGGGCGCTCTGAAGAACCCGGCGGCCCAGGCCTACCGGCACCGGCCGCCGGAGCCCCTGTCCGCCCTGGACATCGAGGCGGTGCGCGTCCTCCAGCAGGACCTGCCCGTACAGCCGGAGCCGTTCCAGGGTTGCGCCCAGCGCCTGGGGCTGACCGAGGAGGCGCTGTTTGCCCTGATGGCCAGCCTGGCCGAGCGGGGCATCATGCGCCGCTTCTGCGCCATGCTGCGCCACCGCGCCGCCGGCTTCCGCGCCAACGCCATGCTGTGCTGGAAGGTGCCCGAGGCCCAGATCGCTGAAAAGGGGCCTCTGCTGGCCTCCTTCTCCGCCGTGAGCCACGCCTATCAGCGTCCCGTGTTCCCCGACTGGCCCTATAGCATCTTCACCATGGTCCACGCCACCACCCTGGAGGACTGCAAGGGCATCGCCGCTGAGATGCAGGCGAGGTCGGGCGTGTCGGAGTTCGCCCTGCTCTACGGGGCCCAGGAGTACAAGAAGGAGCGGGTGCGCTACTTCGCCGAGGACACTTCAACAGGCTCAGGGCAGGTCCTGGGCGCTCCGGGAGGCGTCCGATGACCGCCGCGGTGCTGGCCATGGGTCTGAGCCACCACTCCGCTCCCCTGGCGGTACGGGAGCAGCTCGCCCTGAGCCAGCGAGAGCTGCCCGGAGCCCTGCGCTCGCTCCGGAGCTACTGCAACGAAGGCGTCATCCTCTCCACCTGCAACCGGACCGAGATCTATGCCGTGGCCCCCTCCCACAAGGAGGGCCGGGCCGGGGTGGCGGACTTCATCGCTCGCTACTTCCAGGTCGCCCCCGGCGAGGTGGACCCCTACGTGTACACCCATACCCAGGGGGATGCCGCCCGCCACCTGTTCCGGGTCGCGGCGGGACTGGACTCCATGGTCCTGGGCGAAGCGGAGATCCTGGGCCAGGTCAAGGACGCCCTGCACTGCGCCCAGACGGCCCAGGCCACGGGGAAGGTCACTCACCGGCTCTTCACCCAGGCCGTCCACGCCGGCAAGCGGGCGCGGGCCGAGACCGGCATCGGGGCTCACGCCCTCTCGGTCAGCCACGTGGCGGTGGCCCAGGCCCAACGGCTCTTCGGCGATCTGTCCCCCTGCGTGATCCTGGTGATCAGCGCCGGCGAGATGGGCCGGCTGGCAGCCAGGATCCTGGCGGAGTGCGGCTGCACCCACCTGGTGGTCGCCAACCGCACCTATGAGCGCGCCGCCCAGTTAGCGCAGCGACTCAACGGCCGCGCCGTGGCCCTCCCTGATCTCCCCCAGGCCCTGGCGCAGGCCGACATTGTGCTCACCGCCACCGACTCCCACGACTACATCCTGACCTTCGAGGCTGTCCAGAGCGCGCTGTCCGCCAGAGGCGGACGCCCCCTCTTCCTCATAGACATCGCTGTGCCCAGGGATGTGGACCCGCGGGCGGCCGCGCTGCCAGGGGTCCACCTCTTCAACATAGACAACCTCGGGGCCGTGGACGCCGCGAACCTGCACGCCCGCCAGCGGGAGGTCGCCCGGGTTGAGGCGATCGTGGACGCGGAGGTGGAGCGCTTCCTGGGCTGGTACCGCGCCCTGGACGTGGAGCCCATCATCGCCGCCCTGCGCGCCAAGGTCGAGGAGGTCCGCCAGGAGGAGCTGGCCCGGGCGCTGCGCCGGCTGGCCCACCTCGCGCCCCAAGACCAGGCGCAGATAGATGCCCTCACCATGTCCATCATCAACAAGATTCTCCACCAGCACTTCGAGTACCTGAAGAGCGAGGGGGACGTGGAGCTGGTCCGCAACCTCTTCCACCTTGAGGACGAGGCGTACAAGGCCTGAGCAGCCCAGCCAGCGTTCGCGTTCCTGGCCCCCAGCCATATTTCCGGCGAAGTCGCCACTGTCCGGCGCCGGACTGAGTGTGCTCCCGTGCCGCAGCGCTGCCCTCCTTAATCCTTGCGCGGCCGTAGTAGGATATGGTGGTGGGCTTTTGATGCGACCGTTCCGCGTCTGTTTTCTCTTGACAGCCTTAGCCGCAGTGTCAGCGCTGGGCTGCCAGCAGTCCGCTGGCACCACCCCACTCACCCCAACGCCCGCCCCACAAGCAACTGCTTCGACCCCACCCTCACCAGCACCTTCGCCCGGCACACCGGGGGGCCTTGCCCCTACCCTCACGCCCGTATCTGCACCTTCGTCCACGGCTACGGCGACGACCCTTCCGCCGCCGACGCCTGCCCTGCCGCCCTCTTCACCGACGGCGGTACCCACGCCCATCCCCACACCCTCGGCAACGCCGGTGCCCACACCCACGCCGACGGCCACGCCTGCTCCCACACCGACGCCCAGCCCGACGCCAGGGCCTCTGCCAACGCCCACACCCACACCTGATACGACGCCTCCGCCAGCCATCACGGGCCTGGTAGCAACCGACGCCTACGACGGCAGGGTGAACCTTCGCTGGCAGCCGAGCACCGCCCCTGACTTCGACCACTACAACCTGTATACGAGCAGATCAGAGCTACGGGACACCAAGGGCCTGACGCCCGTCCATCAGATACGGGATAGCACTACTAGGGCCCACCAAGTGGTCGGCCTCGAAATCGGAATAAGGCACTCCTTTGCCGTGGCCGCTGTGGACAAGAGCGGCAACGAAAACCGGGCCGTTGTTTCCGCCAGCGCAGCACCCACGCGGATGCCCAGGGGGAACATCGCTCCCGACCTGTACGTGGACCTCTACGCCTCCGATGCGGCCTGGCCGGGCACAACCATCCTGCCAGTCAACCACGACCGCGGCCGGCCCAGGATAGTAGAGGTGAACCTGCTCGGAGAGGTCGTCTGGGAGTACCGGCTGCCGGAGCAGCTCAGCCCGTACACTAACCCAGGATTCGATGTCGAGCTGCTGCCCACCAACAACATTCTGATGGTGCTGCCTGGGAAGGGCGTGTACGAGATCAACCGCCAGGGGGAGATCGTCTGGTCATACCTGGACACAAAGGTATCCCATGACGCCGACCGACTGCCGAACGGCAATACGCTGGTAGTGTATGGCAACTTTGACTCGATAGGCGACGCTCAGGTGAAGGAGGTGAGTCCAGCCGGCCAGATCGTGTGGGCCTGGTACGCAGGGAGCTACTTCAACAAGGCCCCTTACAAGGACATCTATCAGGCGGGCTGGACCCACACCAACGCCGCCACCAGGCTGGCCAATGGCAACACCCTGATCAGTACCCGGAACTTCAACCTGCTGGTCGAGGTTGACGCAAGGGGAGCAGTGGTCAGGACCATCGGAGAGGGCCTTCTCATAGAGGCCCATGACCCCGAGCCCCTGCCCAACGGCAACATCCTCGTGGCCAACCACGGCCTGCCGGAGAAGGCCATCGAAATCGACCCCGTAACGGGTAGAATTGTGTGGCAGTTCCCGGTGCCCGCCCAGCTTCTGAGAGATGCGAACAGGCTGCCCAACGGCAACACCCTCATCACCGGGGGCACGGTGATAATCGAGGTCACCCCCGAGGGTAGGGTCGTCTGGCAGCTCCGGCTGCGGCCAGCTCTTCAGCCGTGGGAGGCCCCAGCGCGCGGGTTCTACAAGGCTGAGCGGGTCAGCATAGGACGATAGACACAAGGAGAGATACACTAGAGCCATGGCACGGGAGTTCCGCGTCGGCACGCGGGGGAGCCGGCTCGCCCGGGCGCAGACCGATATCATCCTTGAGCGCCTGCGCCGAGCGCAGCCAGCGGCGGCTTTCCGCGTGGTCGAGATCAAGACCGAGGGGGACCGCCGCTCCCAGGCCCCACTGCTGCCGCTGGCCGGACGGGGCATCTTCGTCAAGGAGCTGGAGCAGGCACTGCGGGAGGGGCGCATTGACCTGGCGGTCCACAGCCTGAAGGACCTGCCCTCGGCCGTCTCCCCCGACCTCTGCCTGGCCGCCATCGGCGCGCGGGAGGACCCCCGCGATGCCCTGGTGAGCCGCGAGCGGCGGCGTCTCTCCGAGCTGGCCCCCGGAGCGCGGCTGGGCACCAGCAGCCCGCGCCGGGTCGCCCAGCTCCGCGCGTTCCGGCCCGACCTGGACCTGCTGCCCATCCGGGGCAACGTGGACAGCCGCGTCCGCAAGGTGTCCGAGGGTGGCCCTTCGGCAGGCTCAGTTCAGGCCCTGGACGGCATTGTCCTTGCCCTGGCGGGGCTCAAGCGCCTGGGACTGGAGGGCCAGGCGGCGGAGGTCATACCTACCGAGGTCTGCCTGCCAGCGGTGGGCCAGGGTGCCCTGGCCATCGAGACGCGGGCCGACGACTCCGAGACCATCGCTCTGGCCCGGCTCTGCGACCACGAACCGACCCGCTGGGCTACGGCAGCCGAGCGCGCCTTCCTGCACGCTCTGGGCGGCGGCTGCCAGACCCCCATCGCAGCCTACGGGCGGCTCAATGGGCAGACCCTAGCGCTGGACGGCCTGGTCGCCGCGCCCGACGGCTCCCGGCTGCTCAGAGAGCGCGTCAGTGGCGCCGCGCAGGATGCCGAGTCCCTGGGCCAGGAGCTGGCGCGGCGGATGTTTGGCCTGGGCGCCAGGGAGCTGATTGCGACCTATGGGTGAAGCGCCTGCCGCCGGCATCGTCCACCTGGTGGGAGCGGGGCCAGGGGACCCCGGCCTCATCACCGTCCGCGGCCGGGAGTGCCTCCGCAGCGCCGACGTGGTGGTCTTCGACCGCCTGGCCGCCCCCGAGGTCCTGCGGGAGGCGCGGCCCGACGCCGAGCTCATTGACGCGGGCAAGCACCCGGGCGAGGGCGGCATCTCCCAGGCCGAGACCAACCGCCTCCTGGTGGCCAAGGCCAGGGAGGGCAAATCCGTGTGCCGTCTGAAGGGCGGCGACCCCTTCGTCTTCGGGCGCGGCGGCGAGGAGGCGGAGACCCTGGCCGCGGAGGGCATCCCCTTCGAGGTGGTGCCAGGGGTCACCTCGGCCACGGCGGTGCCTGCCTACGCGGGCATCCCCGTCACCCACCGGCAGTATGCCGCCTCCTTCGCGGTCATCACCGGGCACCAGGCCCCCATCTTTCCCGAGGCTCACATTGACTGGGAGCGCGTAGCCAGGGGCGCCGATACACTAGTGATCCTCATGGGCGTGGAGAACCTGGCGCTGATAGTCCAGCGCCTGCTCCAGGCCGGGCGACCACCGGAGACGCCCGTCGCCCTCATCCGCTGGGGCACGGTGCCCCAGCAGGAGACAGTGACAGGCACCCTGGCGGACATCGAGGCCAGAGCCAGCGCGGCGCAGCTTCGCCCCCCCGCCGTGATGGTGGTGGGCGAGGTGGTGCGGCTGCGCGAGCGGCTGCGCTGGTTCGACAACCGCCCCCTGTTCGGCAAGCGGGTGCTGGTGACCCGCTCCCGCCACCAGGCCAGCCAGCTCAGCGACCTGCTGCGCCGGGAAGGCGCCCTCCCCCTGGAGCTGCCGACTATTTCGATAGAGCCCCTGGCCGACGCCAGCGAGGTGGACCGGGCGCTGCAGGGGCTCGCCAGCTACAACTGGCTCCTTCTCACCAGCATCAACGCCGTGGAGGCCATCTGGCAACGTCTGGAGGCGCTGGGCCTCGACGCCCGCGCTTTCCACAGGGTCAAGCTCTGCGCCATCGGGAGCGCCACCGCCGCCGCCCTGGCGGAGCGCGGCCTGCGCGCCGACCTGGTCCCCCAGGTCTTCACCTCCGCCGGGGTGCTCCAGGCCGTCCGCGAGGTAGGGCTTGCCGGTGCGCGGGTGCTGCTGCCCCGCGCTGACATCGCCACCGCCGAGCTGCGCGATGGCCTGCTAAAGCTGGGGGCCCAGGTGCACGAGGTCGCCCTTTACCACACCACCACGGACCTGGCGCCCGAGGGCCCCGGCTGGGAGGCCCTGCGCGGGGGTGCCGTGGACGCCGTGACCTTCACCAGCTCCTCCACCGTGCGCGGCCTGCTGTCCATGCTGAAGGGCGACCTATCTCCCCTGAAGGGAGTCGCCGTCGCCAGCATCGGGCCGGTGACGACCCAGACAGCCAGAGAGGCAGGGCTGGACGTGCACATCGAGGCCCCAGAGCATACTGTGCCGGGCCTGGTGCGGGCGCTGCGGGAGTCGTACTCCACCGAGCACAAAAACAAGTAATGGCCCCCCCTCTCCCTCGATGGGAGAGGGCTAGAGTGAGGGTGAGGAGCATGCCATGACCACCACCAAGTCCCGCCGCCAAGCGCCGACCGCCGCCAGCTTCCCCACCGTCCGCCCGCGACGGCTGCGCCAGACCGCCGCCTTGCGCCGCCTCGTCCAGGAGACGCGCCTGGACCACAGCATCCTCATCCAGCCCCTGTTCGTCGCCCACGGGCGCGGCTTGCGGGAGGAGATACCGTCCCTGCCGGGCCAGTTCCACCTGTCGCCCGACACCGCAGCGGCAGAGGCGCGGGAACTATCGAACCTTGGCATACCGGGGGTGCTGCTCTTCGGGCTGCCGGCGTCCAAGGACGAGGCCGGCTCCGAGGCCTACGCCCCCCAAGGCATCGTCCAGGAGGCGGTGCGGGCCATCAAGGGAGCGGCGCCGGAGCTGCTGGTCATCACCGACGTCTGCCTCTGCGAATACACCAGCCACGGCCACTGCGGCCTGCTAGCGCCCGACGGCTCCGTCGACAACGACCCCACCCTGGAGCTCATCGCCCGCACCGCCCTCTCCCACGCCCGGGCGGGCGCCGACATCGTGGCCCCCAGCGATATGATGGACGGCCGGGTGGGTGCCATCCGCCGCTCCCTGGACGAGGCCGGCTACGCCGGGACGCCCATCCTGAGCTACGCGGCCAAGTACGCCAGCGCCTTCTACGGTCCCTTCCGCGACGCCGCCGGCTCGGCGCCCCAGTCCGGCGACCGGCGGGGCTACCAGATGGACCCGCCCAACGTGCGCGAGGCGCTGCGGGAGATCGCTCAGGACCTCCAGGAGGGCGCCGACATCGTCATGGTGAAGCCGGCCCTGGCCTACCTGGACGTGATCCGGGCCGCCCGCGATGCCTTCGACGTGCCCCTGGCGGCCTACAATGTCAGCGGCGAGTACGCCATGGTGGAAGCAGCAGCGCGCCAGGGCTGGCTGGAGCGCGAGCGGGCCATCCAGGAGGTGCTGACGGCGATCCGCCGCGCCGGCGCCGACATCATCATCACCTACTGGGCCAAAGAGATAGCGAGCCTAGGACTGTAACCCTTGCGTATGTACTACTATAGTAATATACTATGCTCCTAGAGCGTACCGAGAGGTTCGGACGGGCGTACAGAAAGCTGGACGAGGCCAAGAGGAAGCGCGTGCAGAAGGCCCTCCTGCTCCTGGCCGAGAACCCGCGCCATCCATCCTTGCAGGTGAAACGGATACAGGGCACAACCGGAATATGGGAGGCAAGAGCCAGCATTCCCCTCCGGATCACTTTCGAAATGCACTCAGACGTTATCCTATTACGGAATGTGGGTGAGCACGATGAAGCGCTCGCGAGACCGTAGGATAAAAGAGTCAATAGCCGCCTACCAGGTGGAGCCTCTCCTGACTAAGGTCACCAGGCAGGGCCAGATCACGCTGCCCAGCGATGTCCGGCGTCAGTTGCACATCAAAGAAGGCGACCTGATGGAAGTGACCATCGAGGGGGATCGGGTGGTAATGATGCCTAAGAGGCTCATAGACAAGTCCCAGGCCTACTTCTGGACGGAGGGCTGGCAGCGCGGCGAGCGCGAGGCCGAGGCCGACATCAGGGCGGGCCGCGTGAAGCGCTTCAAGAGCGCGGAAGACCTGATCGCGGACATAGAGAGCTAGGGCCCTTCCCACGGAAGTGCAGCGTATACTGGCCTCAGAGGATGGAAAATGAAGAGGGAGTTCTCGGC
>JACQGV010000037.1 GCA_016199375.1 Chloroflexota bacterium
GCGGTGGTGGCGGTCCTGGTGGAGAGCACGGGGCTGGACTTCTTCCTCCAGCCGGTGCCTCAACAGGGGGCAGGCTCCGGGGGCATAATCAGTGCCGATGGTCTGATAGTGACCAACAACCACGTGGTGGAGGGCGCCCGCAAGATAACCGTGGTCCTGCCCCCGCCCGATGGCCGCACCTTCCCGGCCCAACTGGTGGGACGCGACCCCGTCACCGACCTCGCCGTCATCAAGATCGCGGGCTCCGATCTGCCCACCGTCAAGCTGGGCCGCTCGGCGGAGATGCGGGTGGGGGACTGGGTCGTCGCCATCGGGAACGCCCTGGGGCTGGAAGGGGGCCCCACGGTCACGGTAGGGGTGGTGAGCGCGCTGGGCCGCTCCATCCGCAGCGGCCGGGGGAGCGATCTCCACGACCTCATCCAGACCGATGCCGCTATCAACCCTGGGAATAGCGGCGGCCCGCTGGTCAATCTGAGGGGCGAGGTAATTGGCATCAACACCGCCATCCTTGCCAACGCCCAGGGGCTGGGCTTTGCCATCGGCATTGACAGTGTCACCCCGATCATGACGCAGCTCATCGCCCGGGGGAGGATAGCCCGGGCCTGGATGGGCGTCAGCATCGTGACGGTGACGCCGGCCCTGGCCGCCGAGAACGGCCTGACGACCAACGCGGGCGTTTTCGTGGCGGGCATAGTCCGCAGCAGCCCCGCTGAGCGGGCGGGACTCCGGCCCGGCGACGTGATTGTCGCGCTGGAGGGCCAGCAGATCGTGGCCGCCCGGGCGTTGACGGACTTCCTGCTCCGCAAGAGCCCCGGTGACACCGTCAAGCTCGACGCGTTCCGAGGCCCGGCCAGGATCAGCCTCAGCGTCACCCTGGGAGAGACGCCCACCCCATAGGGCGCCCGGGGCAGGCCCTAGAGCCGCTGCAGGCTGATGGTGACCTGGTGCCCGTCCAGGGACAACGTCGCCTGGATTTGGCCTCCAGGTTGGGGCGGCCCCTCCTGCAATAGCTGGGTCAGAGTCTCCTGGCAGATGTAGTCGCGGTGGCGGCCAACGGCCCGCGCGCTGGCGGCGTCGCCTTGCCAGGAGGTCGCGATGCGGTCGGCGATGTCGAAGCCCGCCTCCCGGCGCAGGTTCTGGATGCTGTGCACGAGCTCGCGCGCCAGCCCCTCGTCGCGCAGCTCCGGCGTCAGTGCGGTGCTCACGGCCACCAGATAGGGGCCATCAGTAGCCAGGGTGAAGCCAGGGGCCGGGGCGCTTTCCACCAGGACCTCGTGGGGCCCCAGTTGGAACTCGCCCGCCGCCACGGGGTGGCCCGCCCGCACCTGGCTGGCCACCGCCGCGGGGTCGAGGGCCTTCAAGGCGGCGACGATCTGCCCCACCCTGTTCCCATACTTGGGCCCCAGGAGCGGCAGGTTGGGCTTGACGGCGAAGGATGCCACCTGGCCCGTGTCCTTAAGCAGGACGAGCTCCTTGACGTTCAGCTCCTCCTTCACCTGGTCGGCCAGCCGGCGGAGGGAGTCCTCTTCTTCCAGGGACTGGACCCGAACCAGGGCCTGGGCCAGGGGCTGGCGGACCCTGATCTGGGCCTGCTGGCGGGCGGCGCGGCCCAGGCTCACGACCTTCATCGCCAGGCCCACCTGAGCGCTCAGCGCCGGCTCAATGAGCCCTCCCTGGGCCTGGGGCCAATCGCAGAGATGGACGCTCTCTGGGGAGAGGGCATCCACCTCCCGCACCAGGTTCTGGTAAAGCGCCTCGGCCAGGAACGGGGCCAGGGGAGCCATCAGCTTGGACAGGGTCACCAGGCAGGTGTGGAGCGTCAGGTAGGCCGCCTGCTTGTCGGCGTCGTCCCCGCTCTTCCAGAAGCGGCGCCGGCTGCGGCGTACGTACCAGTTGGAGAGCCCATCCACGAACTCTTCGATGCGCCTGCCCGCCGTGGTGGGGTCGTAGGACTCCAGAGCCGCGGTCACCCGCTGGACCAGGAGGTTCAGCTCCGAGAGCGCCCAGCGGTCCAGCTCCGCGAGCTGCGGCTGCTCGTGGCGGCCCTGGGCGCCTGGGGTCCAGCGGTCCAGGTTCGCGTAGGTCACGAAGAAGGAGTAGGTGTTCCACAGGGTGAGCAGGAACCGGCGCACCACCTCGCCCACCAGCTCGGCGGAGAAGCGGCGGGCGTTGCCGGGCGGCGAGGCGGTGAAGAGGTACCAGCGCAGGGCATCGGCGCCGTGGGCCTGGATCACGGCCGCCGGCTCCACGATGTTGCCCTTGGACTTGCTCATCTTCTCGCCCTTGGCGTCCAGGACGAGGCCCAGGCATATCACGTTGCGGTAGGCAGGCTTATCGAATAGCAGCACCGCCAGGGCATGAAGGGTATAGAACCAGCCCCGGGTCTGGTCCACCGCCTCGCAGATGTAGTCGGCGGGCAGCCAGCGGCCGGACTCGATGCGCTCCCGGTTCTCGAAGGGATAGTGCCACTGGGCCAGCGGCATGGCCCCGGAGTCGAACCAGAC
>JACQGV010000039.1 GCA_016199375.1 Chloroflexota bacterium
GCTTTACGCCGACGTGTACAGCCCCCGGCGGGAGGACGCTCCGTCTGTCTGAGGGCCCAGGCGACCCAGAAGCCATGGCGAGCTGGGGTGGGGTGGGCGCCCACCCCACAAAACAGGTTTTGAAACAGCTTGTAGGTGTGCAGGACAATGGCTGAGATAACCTACCGCGAGGCGATAAGTGGAGTCCTGAGGGAGTACCTGGAGAAAGACGACCGGGTCTTCCTGATGGGCGAGGACATCGGGGCCTACGGTGGCTCCTATGCCGTCACCCGCGGCTTTCTGGAGCGTTACGGTGAAGAGCGCATCAAAGACGCGCCCATCGCCGAGGCGGTGATCACAGGTGCAGGCATCGGCGCCGCCCTGGGAGGGCTGCGGCCGGTCCTGGAGCTCATGACCATAAACTTCAGCCTGTTGGCCATGGACCAGATCGTCAACCACGCCGCCAAGCTGCGCTACATGTCCGGGGGCCAGTTCTCCATCCCCCTGGTCATCCGCACGGTGAGCGGCGGCGGCAACCGCCTGGGCGCCCAGCACTCCCAGAGCCTGGAGGGCTGGTTCGCCCATGTCCCGGGCCTGAAAGTGGCGGTCCCCTCCACACCCTACGACGCGCGGGGGCTGTTCCGCGCCGCCATGGAAGACAATAACCCCGTCCTCTTTGTGGAGCATTCCCTTCTTTACAACGTGAAGGGCGATGTCCCCGAGGGCTACTACGAGGTGCCCCTGGGCCAGGCGGCGGTGGGCCCGGAGGGAACGGGCATCACCATTGTCTCTTACTCCCGCATGGCCCACCTGTGCCGGCAGGTGGCGGGCAAGCTGGCGGGAGAGGGCATCTCTTGTGAGGTGGTGGACCTGCGCTGCCTGCGTCCCCTGGACATGGAGCCGGTGCTCCAATCAGTGATGAAGACCCATCGCGCCGTGCTGGTGGAGGAGACGTGGGCCACCGGCGGCTTCATGGCCGAGGTGGCAAGCCAGATCACGGCCCAGGCCTTCGACTACCTGGATGCGCCGGTGGCGCGGGTGGCGGGTAAAGAGGTGCCCATGCCCTATTCACGCCCCCTGGAGCTGGCGGCGCTGCCCGATGAGGAGGAGGTCACCAGAGCCATCCGGCAGGTCCTCGCCTGAGGGCGTGCGCCGCGAGGCCAAGCAAGCGGCAGCGGCGGGCAGGTTTTGAATGGCCCCTCATAGGCTGAGGTAGGGGGTCGGAGCGGGCTCACGCTGGCCCTGAGCCGACAAAGGAGGTCGCCCTGGCTACTGAAGTGATTATGCCCCAGATGGGTTTCGACATGAAGGAAGGCAAGGTCGTCCGCTGGCTGAAGAAGGTGGGCGACCCCGTGGCCCGCGATGAGCCCCTGGCTGAGATTGAGACCGACAAGGCCGTCGTGGAGCTGGAAGCCTTCGCCGCCGGTGTGCTGCGCCAGGTCATCGTCGAGGAAGGGACGACGGTCCCCGTGGGCGAGGTGATCGGGGTCATCGCCGGGGCCGAGGAGCCCCTCCCGGAGCGGCGTGCCCAGGGGGCGCCGGCAGCGGCTGCGAAGCCGGGGCCCGCAGCGCCTGCGGCCCTGCCCGCCGCCTCAACCGGGGCGGCCGCGGCGGAACGGGCCAAGGCCTCGCCCCTGGCGCGGCGGCTGGCCGAGGAGCGCGGGGTTGACCTCGCCCAGGTGAAGGGCACGGGGCCCGGCGGCCGCATCACCGAGCGGGACGTGGAGGCCCAGGCCGCCTCCCTGCCGGCGGCGACGCCTGTGGCCCCCTCCCCTGCGACACCGGGCCGCGAGGAGCTCACCCGCATGCGCCAGGCCATCGCCCGGCGGATGGTCCAGAGCAAGCGGGAGATCCCCCACTTCTATCTCTCCACGGATGTGGACATGACAGAGGCGCTGCGCCTGCGGAAGGAGCTGAACGACGCCGCTCAGGAGGGCGACCCCAAGATAACGGTCAACGACGTGGTCCTGAAGGCGGTCGCCCGGGCCCTGCGGCAGCACCCCCGCTTCAACGCCTCCTTTGCGGGGGACCACATCCAGTTGCACCCCGCCATTCACCTGGGCATGGCCATCGCCCTGCCGGACGGGCTCATCGCGCCGGCGGTCCTGGACTGCCAGGACAAGAGCCTGGCCCAGATTGCGGCCGCCACCAAGGACCTCATTGAGCGCGCCCGCAACGGGGTGCTGCGGGCGGACGAGTACACCGCCGCTACCTTCAACGTGTCGAACCTGGGCCCCTACGGCATTGACGCCTTCGTCGCCATCGTCACCTACCCCCAGGCCGCCAGCCTGGCCGCGGGGTCGGTGCAGGATAAACCGGTGGTGCGCGACGGCCAGGTGGTGGTGCGCCAGATGATGACAGCCACCCTCTCCGTGGACCATCGGGTGAACGATGGGGCTACGGCCGCCCAGTTCCTCAAGCAGGTCAAGGACCTCCTGGAAAAGCCCGTCGGCTTGCTGTTGTGAGCGCCGTGGCCAAGCGGGCCGGCCCCTCCGACAAGGCCAGGACGGCGGGAGCAGGGAAACCGGCAGTGGCGCCTCGCGCCACGTCCCCGCGCCGCAGGCAGCCGCAGCCCGGGGCAAACCGCCGCGCTTTGTGGGCCCTGCTCACCCGCTCCCTGCCCGGCGCCCCCGATGATGAGGTGGAGCTGGCCCTGATGTTCTTCCTGCAGCAGCTCGAGCTGCTGGCCAACGCAGGGCGCTTCGTCTGGTCAGGCCCCCTGGGCCAGGACCGCTCCCGCGGACTCACCATCTTCGAGGCGCGGGACGAGGCCCAGGCCCGGGACACCGTGGCCGGCTTCTCGCCCATCCAGCGCCGGGTCTGGGAGGTGGAGTTCTTGGCGCCGTGGGAGGTGGACCTGCAGGAGCGCGGTGGCTAGGGAGGGCGAAGTCTCTGCCGCCTTCACGTTCCCACCAGTTCCTTGAGATACAGGGCGTCGTCCACGGCCTCGCCGGCGCCGGTGTTGTTGAAGTAGGCGTAAACGTCCAGCCCCTCCTTGAGCCAGCCTCTGATCCGCTGCCCCCACGGCTTCAGCGCGGGGCCGTAGGTGCCGTAGTACAGACCCGACGTGCCGTGGAAGCGCAGGTACACCGCCGGGCCCGTGACCACGAGGGGCGACTCCTGCTCGGGCATGTGGTAGATGCAGAAGACGAGCCCGTGACGGCGGAGGACTTCGTACACCCGCTCGTCAAACCAGGAGGCGTCCCGGAACTCGAAGGCGTTGACGACATTGGATGGGAGTAGCCGGGCGCAGCGCTCCAGCCGCGCAGGGTCGCAGCGCCAGCGGGGCGGGAGCTGGTACAGGACCGGCCCCAGCCGTTCGCCCAGGAGGCGGGCCCGCTGCATCACCTTGTCCACGCTGGCCTGCTCCACGTCGAGCCGCCGGATGTGGGTGATGTAGCGGCTGGCCTTGACGGCGAAGGTAAAGCCGTCGGGGGTCCGGCCGGCCCAGGCCCTGAACATGGTCTCCGGCGGCGTGCGGTAGAAGGTGGCGTTGATCTCGACGCTGCTGAAGCGCTGGGCGTAGTGCTCCAGCCAGCGGCGGCGCTCCAGGTCCTCCGGGTAGAGCTGGCCCACCCAGGAGTCGTAGGACCAGCCCGAGGTGCCGATGAAGCAGCGCGCCATGGGGCGCCCTCCCGGTCGCGGCAGCCCGCTTCGGGCTGGCGATGGGGCCATTGTAGTCCAGGTGGCTCGGCAAAGTTCGGAGTGGTCGTACTGCGATCTGGGGTGAACGAGGGCAAGCCCCTTGCCCGCCCGCCTGCCCCTAGGTAGAATGCCGCTGACGTCCCTGAGCCTTTTTGGATGGAGGACCTATGCCTGTCTACGAGTTCCGTTGCCGGAAGTGCGGCAAGGAGTTCGAGGAGCGGCGCCTCTTCTCCGAGGCTGATAAGCCCGCCCAGTGCCCCACCTGCGGCGGCGCTGGCGATAAGCTGATCTCTGGGTTTGGCTTCAAGATGGGGTTCTATACCCGCCCCTCGGACAAGCCCCTGCGCAGCACCGAGAGCACCTGGTCTGACAAGGATGCCTCAGGAGGGCGAGCCAAGGCTGCCAAGGGAGTCCGCCCGAGTGCCGCGCCGAAGCCCCGCCGGCCCGCGTCCAAGGTCAAGTCCCCCAAGTGACGGCTTGGCCGGCGCGGCGCGCCCTACGGGGGCCTTCTATTGATCGGTGAACACGCCTCTCACCGTTCGCCCTGAGCCTGTCGAAGGGCGGGGCCAACCGATGCTGAAACCGCTCGTGGTTACGTAAGCTGGGCCTACCCCCTAGCTTCGGGAGCCGCCTTGTTCCAACTCCACGGGCGTTAGCAAGCTTACGGGGGCCCCGCCACCTTTAAGCAGGACTGCCCATTCGCCGAAGTTGTAGACTGCGATGGCACTACGCTTTGAAACGCCGTAGGGGGATTGCGCCTATATACTGTGGTTGTTTCATCTAGCGGGGTACGGTAGGATTTCGCTGTAATCTGGACATGCACGCGGCGGGACGGTTTCCTTGGATTCTTGGTGTGATGGGGCTGCTTTTGCTGGCAGGGTGCCAGGCTGAGCCCACCCCGACCCCGCAGGCAACCCCAACCCCTACTCCTTCGCCTACGCCGACCCTCGGGCTTGCGCCGACACCGACGCCAGTGCCAA
>JACQGV010000040.1 GCA_016199375.1 Chloroflexota bacterium
CGCGGGTGGGGCCCACCCAGGTGGTGGCCCGGTCGGCTAGCGGGGAGGCTGAAGGGCAGGTTCCGGGGAGCGGCCTGCCAGGCGCAGAAGGGCGCCCCGTGGGAGGGGCCGGCGGGAGAGGCGCCAGACCAGAAGGCTGAGGGATGGCAGAACAGCGGCCAGGCCGAAGACGACGCTTGCCAGCGGGCCGCTCAGAGCGAAGGCGCTGGCGCCCGCCTCAGAGGACGCGGGGTCGCTGGCGAGCCCCTTCGTCGTGGCGAGAGCGCCGTGGTGGTCGGCCTGCGGATAGGCGGAGCGCAGCAGGTCGTGGCGCGAGAGGTCATCGGGGAGGAGGTGGCCCCCACGCAGCCAGGCGAGGCCGCCCGCCGCTGGCGCCACGGCGAGCGCCATCAGCAGCAGGGCCAACACGGACCCTGCCAACGACAACGGCAATGGGTGACGCCGGAGGCCCATCACCTGTGACTACGAGCGCCGCGAGCGGCCGGATGGCTGACCGGCCCTCTTCGGCCTGGTCGCCCTGGGTGTGGACGTTTTGGCGGGGGCCTTCCCGACGCGCGCGGCGGCCTTCTTCGCGGTGGGCCTTTTCGCAGGGCTGGTCTTCGCCGGTGTCTTTTTGGCGGCGACGCGACGCTTGGCTGGCCGCTCGCTCAGCCGGAAGGTCACCAGGTAGTGCTGCTCGTTGAGCAGGGCGTGGTCCAGGAGGCGGAAGCCGATGGGCTCCGCCAGATCGAGGCAGTCCAGGGCCGAGAGCCGCTCCTTCAAAGGCGGGCCCTCGTCCATGGGCTCCTTGTTCCACTCGACGATGGAGAGCCAGCCGCCCTGCTTGAGGGCCCGGACCGCCGCGCGCAGCAGGGCCGGCCGGTCCCAGGCCTCGTGGAAGGAGAAGGCCAGAAAGGCCCCGTCCAGGCTGCCATCCGGCACCGGCAGGCTGCTCTCCTCGGAGCGGAGCACCTGTACATTGGGCACCTTGGCGCGGCGCACCAGCCGGCGGCAGGCCTGCACCATCTCCTGCTGTACGTCCAGGGCGTAGAGCTGCCCCTCGGAAAGGGCGAGGCCGAGGGGGATGGTGAAGTAGCCGGGGCCGCAGCCGATGTCGGCGACGGTGTGGTAGCGCTCCAGCGGCAGGAGGTCCACAACAAAACCGGGGTCGAGCCTCTGGGCCCGCTCCGGGCTCAGCAAGCGCTCCTTCCCCTCGGGCGGGAACTTGTGGGGGCGGGGGGCCCTGGCGGCCTTGACCATGGCTATCATCCCTCCTGCGTAGCCGGCCTGCGTGGCCGGCCTGCGTAGCCGGCCTGGGTAGCCGGATTGTACCACAGGCAGGGGTGGCAGGCAGCGCCCGCCGAGCGCCTCACCAGGCCCCTGATGAGCGGGGCGCCGCCGCTCTTGACACAAGGTCTCAATTGAGATATAGTCTCGATAGTCAGAGTGGAGGATGTGTGCCTCAACTAGCCGCTGCGCGTCTGGCCGCACGGGTGGGGCGGATGACTGCCTCTCGACGGGCGGTCGCAGCAGCCGTCGCCCGCCAGCGCGGCCATTTCACCGCCGAGGCCCTGGCGGCTGCCCTGCCAAATGTGGGCAGGGCGACGGTTTACCGGACGCTGAAGATACTCACCGAAGCGGGCGTGCTCTGTCGGGTCCTGATGGACGATGGCAGCCTGCACTACCGGCTCAGCGGGCCCGGGCACCATCATCATCTGGTATGCGTGGGCTGCGGCGCCATCCAGGACTTCGCAGACTCGGTGGTTGAGAGGGTGGTCAGCCAGCTAGCTCGGGCGGGCAGCTTCACAGTCGAGGGCCATTGGCTGGAGGTCTACGGCCGCTGTGCCGGCTGCAGCACGGCCCCTTCCGCCGCGAGGTGACCATTTCAGGGGTGATAGCATCGCTCGCAGCACCCTGGGGCTGACGCTGGCAGCGGGCCTGGCGCTGGCGGGCTGCGCCGCGCCGCCCGCAGGGCCCTCCCAGCTTCAGGTGGTTGCCTCGACCGCCGTGATCGCCGACCTGGCCCGCAACGTGGGCGGGGACCGGGCGCGGGTGCGGGCGCTGCTGCCTGCCGGCGCCGAAGTCCATACCTTCCAGCCCTCCCCACGCCACGGCGAAATGATAGCGGGGGCGCGGGTCATCCTCTCCAACGGGCTGGGCCTGGAGGCTTTCCTCCAGGGGCTGCTGAAGGGCGCTGCCAGCCCTGGCGCCCTGCAGGTTGTTCTCAGTGAGGGGATCAGCGCTCGGCCCTTTGTCGGCGCCAAGGCCGTGATCGGGACGGACAGCGCGGCCGCCACCCCCGAGCACGCTGGCGAGGGCAACGAGGGAGGCTCCGACCCCCACCTCTGGCTCAGCGTTCCCAACGCCATGGCCTACGTGGCCCGCATCCGCGAAGCCTTCATCCAGGCCGACCCCGCGGGCGCCGACCTTTATCGCCGCAACGCGGCCAGCTACCTGGACAGGCTGGCGGCGCTGGACCAGGAGATCGTGGAGGCCGTGGCTGCGGTCCCGCCCCCGCGGCGCAAGCTGGTCACGTTCCACGATGCCTACGGGTATCTGGCGGAGCGCTACGGCCTGGAGGTGGTAGGATTCGTCTTGAAGAGCCAGGGTGGCGAGCCCAGCGCCGCCCAGGTGGCCCAACTCGTGCGGGCGATCCGGGCGCAAGGGGTGCCAGCGGTGTTCACAGAGCCCCAGTTCAACCCCCGCATCCTGGAGCTGGCGGCGCGGGAGGCCGGGGTGCGCGTGCTACAGCTGTACAGCGACACCCTGGACGAACAGTCGTCCAGCTACGTGGCTATGATGCAGGCCAACGCCCGTGCCTTGGTGGAGGGGCTGCGCTGACATGGCACATGAGATAGTACCGGGAGCAGAGCCCCGGGCTGGTGTCAAGGCCCTAGCCGTGGAGGGCCTGGCGGCCGGCTATGACTCCCACCCGGCCCTTGAGGATGTGACTTTCGCCGTCGAGCCCGGCACCATCGTGGGCGTGGTGGGTCCCAATGGGGCCGGCAAGTCCACCCTCTTCCGGGCGATCCTGGGGCTGGTGCGGCCCTGGCGGGGCAGCGTGCAGGTCTACGGCCATCGTGGCCACACGGCCTGCCGGCTGATCGGCTACATGCCCCAGATGGAGGAGGTGGACTGGCACTTCCCGGTCACGGCCGAGGACGTGGTCATGATGGGGCGCTACACCCGCCTGGGGCCGGTGCGCCGGCCGGGGCCGGCGGACCGGCAGGCGGTGCAGTCGGCCCTGGAACAGGTCGGCGGCTGGGATCTGCGCCAGCGCCAGATCGGCGAGCTCTCGGGCGGCCAGCAGCGGCGCGTCCTCATCGCCCGCGCCCTCGCCCAGGAGCCCCAGGTGCTCCTCCTGGACGAGCCCGTGGCGGGGCTGGACGCGACCGCCCAGCACCAGCTCCTGGGGCTCCTGGACCGGCTGCGGCGGGACGGCAGGACAGTTGTCCTGAGCACCCACGACCTCTCCTGCGTCGCCAGCAGCTGTGACCTGGCCCTCTGCCTGAACCGCACCGTCATAGCCTACGGCCCACCCCGAGAGGTGCTGCGGGATGACGTCCTCAACGCCACTTTCCAGAGCCACCTGCTCGTCTTCGATGCCCAGGGCCGCATCTACGTGACCCACCGGAGCCGGTAGTGTTCGACTTCTTCCTGGAGCCTCTCAGCTTCGCCTTCATGCAGCGGGCGCTGGTGGCCGTGGTGCTGGTCAGCCTGGTGGGCGCCGTGGTGGGCACCTTTGTGATCCACAAGGGGCTCGCCTTCATCGGCGACGCCGTCGCCCACTCCTCCCTGGCCGGGGTCGCGACGGCCTTTGTCCTGGGCGGTAACGTGTTCCTGGGCGCCCTGGCCTGGGCAGTGCCGGCGGCGGTGCTCATGGGCTACGTCAGCCGCCGGGGCCGGCTCAACCTGGACGCCGCCATCGGCATCGTCTTTGCGGGAGGCTTTGCCCTGGGCATCCTCATCATCAGCCGCGTGCCCAACTACACTGTGGACCTGTTCAGCTTCGTGTTCGGCAATGTCCTGGGGGTAAGTCCGGGCGACCTGGCCATCGTGGCCGTGGTTGCCCTGGGAATCCTCCTGCTGGTGGGCCTGTTCTTCAAGGAGCTCCTCTTCTCGGCCTACGACCCGACCATGGCCGCCGCCTCGGGCATACCGGTGGGCCTAGTCCAGTACGCCCTGCTAACGATGGTGGCCCTGACGGTGGTGGTGTCCCTCAAGACCGTGGGGGTCGTGCTGGTGGTGGCCCTACTGATCACGCCGCCGGCTACCGCGGCGCTCCTGGCCCGGCGGTTCCCTCGGATCATGGCACTGGCGGCCGTCTTCGGCCTGGCCTCGGCGGTGCTGGGGCTGTACCTCTCGTACTATGCCAACCTGGCCTCGGGGGCGGCCATCGTCCTGATAGCCACGGGCTTCTTCCTGCTGGCCTTCCTCTTTGCCCCCGGACGCGGGCTCCTCGTCGCGCGGCGCCGGCCGCCCGCAGCATCACCCCCAGGCGCGGCGCCTACTCCTGGTGCAGGTTCCTGAGCGCAACGTCCCAGGCGCCGGCCTCCTGCTCCCAGACCGCCGCGACGGCGCAGACAATGAGCTCCGGATCGAACAGGCCATAGACGGCCTCCGCCAGCCCCGGCGCGCCCCCCTCCCCTAGCCGCACCTCAACCAGCTCAGCCTCCATATCAGCGCCAATAGGTGCGGTGGACCCCGCGGCGCCGGAGGCGGTGGGCAAGCATTCAAAGCGGCCCGGCGCCAGGGAGATGAGGGCGCTGGAGGCGGTGTCCGGCTCGGTTGTGGCCCCCATCCAGGCGCGGGGGCCGGCGGGAACCAGCACGGCAGCAGTCCGGGGCGTCCGGTAGGGAGGCGGCTCGGGGCCCCAGCGGGCCAGGGCCGACCGCAGCGCGTCCTGGGGATGGGCGCCTGCGCTCAGGGCCGCGCCCAGCTCGGCCAGGCGAGGGGTGCTGCCGGCGACACCAAGGCCCGGCTTCGACAGCAGAAGGAGCGCCGCCGTCGCCGGGTCGCTCCGCCGCCCTGGCGGCCTAAGGGGGCCGATCTCCACCGTCAGCTGCCCCGCGGCCGGACGCTGGATGGTGGCCCGGCGCTGGCGGCTGGGCTTCCCCCGCCCCGTGAACGCATACCAGAGGGCGGGCTGCCCGCTGGCGGTCAGCCCCACGGCGGTGACGCGCCCGAAATACCCCCGGGCGAAAGGCGCAGTAGAAGAGAGCATGACCCTGGCCTCGGCTGCCCTCCCTTGGCGTCGCAGTGCGTGCTGGTGCAACGCTGCGCCCGGTCTGTCGAGGCGCAGCTACCAGGGCTGACGGCTCCCGTAGCCCGTGTCCACCTCGTGCCAGTGGTCTACGGCAGCCTCGCCCAGGCGCCAGCAGAGCAGCACCGCCTTGCCTTCCCGCACAGCAGGGAAGTCCACCAGCCCCAGCGCGATGTCCTTGAGCTGGCAGCCAAGGGCGCCTATCCGGGCGATGCCCTCGTTCAGCTTGTCTGCGAGCCGCTCCAACGCCGCCCGTTGCGCCTGTAGCTCCCGGGCCTGGCTGTGGCCGTTGCTCTTGGACCGCTGCTGGGCCTCCTTCAGCTCTTCCTCCTTGGCGTCCAGGTCACTCTTGTCCTTTTGCATCTCCAGGAGGATGGAGGAGAGCTGGGGGATGAGGGCGGCGGCTTCCTCGGGGGTGAAATATCTGGGCATGGGAGCGTCAGCCGCCGACCTGGGAGCCCGCCAGCGCCGGGGCCGCTGCCAGCGACAGCGCGGCAGCGTCAGGCGCCGCCGGCGCCAGCTCCAGAATGTTCACCACGCCATGACAGTGAGAGACCGTGGCCACCAGGGCACGGTGAGGCAGCGCTCCCCGCTCCGCGGTCTCCCGCAGCCGCTCTCTGGCGCCGAGCAGCTCCCGCACCGGTATGGTCCCGATGCCATAGCCGAAATGCAGGCAGGTGAAGATGGCGGCGCTCTGCGCGCAGTGGGGCCGCTGGGCCACGAACTGCCGCAGCGTCTCGCCCAGGTCCCAACCCCGCTCCTGGCGGATCTTGGGACAGGTGGCGGGCTCGATGCAGGTGGGTGGGCAGCGCCACGCCGCCCAGCTCAGGTAGCGATTACCGGAGCCGTCCAGGTGCTCGTAGGGCAGCCCCAGCTCGTACGGAAAGGCCGCGCGACGCAGGGCCAGGCCGGGCGCCGCCCGCGCCAGGGACGTCTCCAGCCAATCCAGGAGCAGGTGGGGCGCGTAGGGCGCTGGGACCAGCTGCGCCTCGGGATCGGCGGCCGCCAGGTAGTCCAGCAGGAAGTCGTGCCACTCGGCCGCGACGAACCTCACCAGCGGCTCGCCCGCCAGCTCACCCCGTGCGCGGCAGTCGGCGTGGCGGTCCACCACCACCAGGCGGTCGAGCCGGAAACGGCCCCGGTGGTGCGCCTTCAGGAGCTGGCGCGCGTGGAGGGTGCCGTAG
>JACQGV010000041.1 GCA_016199375.1 Chloroflexota bacterium
CCCTGGCCACGGAGATGGGCGACCTGGAGGAGCGCATCACCACCACCAAGAAAGGCTCCATCACCTCCTTCCAGGCCATCTACGTCCCCGCCGACGACTACACCGACCCCGGCGTGGCCACCACCTTCGGCCACCTGGACGCCGTCATCGCCCTGGAGCGCTCCATCGCCGAGCAGGGGCTCTACCCGGCGGTGGACCCCCTGACCAGCACCAGCCGCATCCTGGACCCCCGTATCGTCGGGGAGGAGCACTACAGCGTCGCGCGGGGCGTACAGCGGGTGCTCCAGCGCTACAAGGACTTGCAGGACATCATCGCCATCCTCGGGGTGGAGGAGCTCTCGGAAGAGGACAGGCTGACGGTGGCGCGGGCGCGGCGCATCCAGCGGTTCCTGGGCCAGCCCATGTTCGTGGCCGAGGCCTTCACCGGCATACCCGGCAAGTACGTGCCCATCCGCGAGACGGTGCGGGGCTTCAAGGAGATCCTGGAGGGCAAGCACGACGACCTGACCGAGCAGGCCTTCTACATGGTGGGCACCATCGAGGAGGCGCGGGAGAAGGCGGAGCGCATGCAGAAGGAGGCCACCGCGGCAGCGTAGGAATACCCGCAAGAGGTGGTGGCTATGCCTGTAGTCCGAGTTGGCACTGCTCAGGACGCTATCGAGATAGCGACAACGTTCCTTGAACGATATTGGACGCCGGTGCGGCCGTTGCGGGCCGAGCGCGACGGTGATCTTTGGGTTGTTACTTTCGAAGTGGGCTCCGTAGAGCCGAGGTCTGGCATCGTGAAGATCGGCAGGAAGACGGGCAAGATAATTGACTACGTAGTCAATGAGCAAGAGCACCGGTCCCGGGTGAAAAGGGTCACATAAGTTGTCAACCGTTGCCCAGTACAGCGCACGAGCTAAGAGCTATGTCGTTAACGCTCGCCACCTCCTGAGCACGGGCGAGGTGGAAAAGGCAGGCGAGTGCGTTTGGGGGGCTATGGCTCAAGCCCTAAAAGCCAGGGCCGCCATGGCGAGCTCCCCGCTTCGTTCTCACGCATTGTTACGGAAATACGCCGGGAGCCTGGCGGATGAAATGCATAGGCCGGAGTTGTTTCAGGATTTCCTTGCGGCGGAGCAGATGCACACGAATTTTTACGAAGCCACATTAGAACGAGAGGACGTAGCACGCGTCTTGGAGCGCACTGCTCTGGTTGTGGAGAGGCTGCTGAGGCCGCGAGCGGCGCCCGCCTAAGGAGCACTCTGATGCCCTTCCGACTGGATATCGTGACTGCCGAGCGCCAGGTCTACAGCGAAGATGTAGACCTGGTGCTGGCTCCGGGCGCCGACGGCCAGCTCGGCATCCTCCCGCGCCATGCCCCCCTCTTCACCCTGCTGACGGCAGGGCCCCTGGTCATCCGCAAGGGCGGCGAGGAGACCGAGATCGCCCTCAGCGGCGGCTTCATGGAGGTGGCCCGCAACCGCGTCACCATCATGGCCGACGCCGCCGAGCACGCCGAGGAGATCGACGAGGCGCGGGCCCGGGCCGGCATGGAGCGGGCCCGGGAGCGCCTGCAGCACCGGGTGGCGGACATGGACCTGGAGCGCGCCCAGGCAGCGATGCGGCGCGCCGTGGCCCGGTTGGCGGTGGTGGAGCGGCGCCGGCGGCGGCGGGGGGAGCGTGGCAGCCGCCCGGGCGGGGCCACCCCATAGCCCGGTCCCCCTCCCAGCTATTCCCCCGCAGCAAGCCAGCCTGGGCTCACGCTGGCGCCCTGCCCGCCGGGCGGCGGGCAGGCTTCCGCTGGCTCAAGTGGTAGGTCATAGCCTGGAGTGCCACCGCGGGGTCAATGTTCTGCACCCAGACATGGGGCGGCACCCGCGGCGCCGTGGGTGCGTAGTTCAGAATCCCCCGCACGCCACACGCCACCAGCTGATCCACCACCTGCTGCGCGGCAGCGGCAGGGACGGCCACAATCCCGATCTGGATACCGTGCTGCTGTATCGTCGCTGCCAGAGCTGAGATATCCTGAATGACCAAAGGCCCTGCCGTCTTCCCTATAAGCTGGGGGTCGGCATCGAAGCAGGCCACCACCTTGAAGCCATGCTGGGCAAAGCCAGGGTAGCCCGCCACCGCCCAGCCCAGCCGGCCCATCCCCAGCAGCACCATCTCCCATTCCCGGCCCAGCCCCAGGATCAGGCGCAACTCTCGGATCAGATCCGGCACCCGATAGCCACGCCCCTGCTTGCCAAAGCGGCCGAAGTAGCTCAGGTCTTTCCTGATCTGGGCCGGGGTCACTTGAAGGCGCTCGCCCAAATCCTGGGAGCTGACTACCGTGACGCCTTCCGCATCCAGGGCGGAGAGCGTCCTGAGGTAGAGCGGGAGGCGCTGGATGACCACCTCCGGTATCTCATTCATTGGGTCCCCCATGTCGGAGCGGCGCACCACGGATCTCCTTCCGGCTCAGGCGGCGAGGGCGATGGGCTGGCGGTGCTGCGGAGCACCGCCCCGCCCGCTGTGGCCCTTCGCTCTAGCGCGTGTCACAGTGTAGAAGCGACTTTGTGAAATCGTCAACTATCCCTCCTGGCGCTCCCTTGACAGCTCTCCTGGACGATCCCATAATGCCCCTCGGCTTTGCCTGGATGGCCGCTTCAAGGAGAGCTGTGCTGCGACCTTTTCGGGGGCTTTCCCCCCGTGTGCATGAAAGCGCCTATGTGAGCGCAAGCGCCTACGTCATCGGCGACGTGGAGATCGGCGCCGAATCCAGCGTGTGGCCGGGCGTGGTCATCAGGGCCGACCGCCAGAAAATCACTATCGGGCAGCGCACCAACATTCAGGACAACAGCGTCGTCCACACCAACCGCCACTTCCCCCTGACCATCGGCGGTGAGGTCATGGTCGGCCACGGGGCCGTCATCCACTGCACCCGGCTGGGGGACCATGTCCTGGTGGGCAACAACGCCACCCTGCTGGATGAGGTGGAGATAGACGAGTTCTGCATCATCGCCGCCGGGACAGTAGTGCCGCCGGGGATGAAGGTCCCCCGGGGCTCGTTCGTGGTGGGGGTGCCAGGCCAGGTCCGCGGCCCCCTCACGGAGGCCCAGTGGGCGCGCCTGCGTCGCCAGGGGGAGGGCTATGTGCAGCTAGCTCGGGAGTACCGGGAGGCGGGCCTCTAGCCTAGCGAAGGGGGGAACCAATTTGGAGGGGCTTGCCGACGCCCTGGGTGCAGTAGAGTTCTTCGTCAAACTGGCCCTGTCGTGGATCGTGCTGGGCCTGGGCCTCTTCCACGTCTACAGGTTGGGCCGCCAGCCCTGGCAGGATAGCGCCCTGGCCTTCCTCCTGGTCGCGGCGAGCTTCCTCCTGTTCGATTCCCTGGATGTCTTTCGCCAGCAGCCCGCAGGGGCCGCCGGGGTGCTCCAGTTCATCGAGCTCAGCCTGGAGCTGGTTGTCGTTGCCGCGCTGCTCATCTTCGGGGGCTGGTCGCTGGGGCGCCTGCTGCGCCAGCCCTGGCAGGACTCCGCCTTGGCCTTCCTGGCGGTCGGGACGGCGCTGCTCCTGATCAGCAGTATCAGGACCTTCATGTTCTAGCCCAGGACTCAGTACCATGTTCGAGGATATTCTTTTCGAAAAAACGGACGGGGTCGCGCGGGTGACCCTGAACCGGTCGCGCCAACTGAATGCCTTCCGCGGGCAGACCCTGGACGAGCTGATCGAGGCGCTGCGGCAGATCGAGGCCGACCCCACGGTCGGCGTCGTCGTTCTGACCGGCGCGGGCGAGCGAGCCTTCAGCTCCGGCGCCGACATCAAGGAGAACGCCGGCGCCAGCGCCGAGCAGCTCCATCACCTGGCCCTCACCCGCAACTTGCCCCTGGGCCTGCTGATGCGGCAGTTAAGCAAGCCCATCATCGCCGCCATCCGAGGCTATGCGGCGGTCGGAGGCGTGGAGCTGGCCCTGTTCTGTGACCTGCGGCTGGCGGCCGAGGACGCGCGGCTGCGTATCGCCGACGAGGGGATCACGCCCTACTGGGGCACGGCGCAGCTGCTGGCACGCCTGGTGGGCGAGGGCGTGGCGCGCGAGCTGATGTTCCTGGCGCGGGAGATAGACGGCCGCGAGGCCGCGCGCCTGGGGCTGGTGAACCGCGCCGTGCCGGCCGCCGACCTGGACCGGGAGGTGGCTGCCTGGTGCCAGCGCATCCTGCAGCGCTCGCCCGGCGCCAACGAGCTGGCGAAGCTGGCCCTGAACTATGATACCGACCTGCTGTACGGCGGGTTCGTCCAGTCGGCGGCCCTGGCGCAGGCCTACTACCGCACGCCCCAGCTCCAGGAGTTTCTGGCCGCTTTCAGGGAAAAGCGGGCGCCCGACTTCCGCCGCTTCCGCGCCTAGCTCAAGGGCCCCTCGGGGCGCCCCTTGCCCGGCCTCGGGGGGGTCGTATAATACTGGACTGGCGCCTACACTGGCCGGGAAGGGAGGCCCATGGCAGCATCTCCTTATGCCTACTTTCAAAGGCGGATTGTGCCCCTGGCCGAGGCCAAGATCGGCATCATGACCCATGCCTTCAACTACGGCACCGCCGTCTTCGAGGGCATCCGCGGCAACTGGAACCAGGGCCAGCAGCAGCTCTACCTCTTCCGGCCCCAGGACCACTTCGAGCGCCTTCACCGCAGCGCCCGGGTCTGCCGCATCAACCTCGCCTACACCGTAGACCAGATGATGAAGCTGACCCTGGAGGTGGCCGAGCGCTCCCAGTACCGGGAGGACGTTTACATGCGGCCCCTGGCCTACAAGTCCGCCGAGAAGGTGGGGGTGCGCCTCCACGGCATCGAGGATGACTTCTTGATCTTCATCACGCCCTTTGGGCCCTATCTGGACGTAACCAAGGGCATCCGCTGCTGTGTCAGCTCCTGGCGCCGTATAGATGACAACTCCATCCCGGCGCGGGCCAAGGTGACCGGCGGCTACATCAACAGCGCCCTGGCGAAGAGCGAGGCCGTGGAGGACGGCTACGACGAGGCCATCATGCTCACCCAGGAGGGCCACGTCTCCGAGGGCAGCGGCGAGAACATCTTCCTGGTCATGAACGGCAAGCTGGTTACGCCGCCCTCCAGCGACAACATCCTCATCGGGATCACCCGCGAAGCCGTAATGACCCTCGCCCGGGAGGAGCTGGGCATCGCCACTGTGGAGCGCACCCTAGACCGCAGCGAGCTCTTCACCTGCGACGAGGTCTTCTTGACCGGGACCGCGGCCCATGTCACCAGCGTGGCCGAGATAGACCGGCGCCCCGTGGGAGGGAGGCAGGGCATCGGGCCCATCACGGCCAAGCTCCAGCAGCTCTACTTCGAGACGATCCGCGGCGACAACCCTAAATACCGCCACTGGCTGGTGCCCGTGTACGCCGCGGTCGCCCAGAAGAAGTAAGGCGGCGGTAGAGTCCCCGCCGTGCTCCTCCTGTTCTTTGAGTATCTCGCCTTCGCCTTTCTCGCCAGTATGGGCGCTATCCAGCTCGCCGTCTCCCTCAGCGGCCTGCGCGGGCTCTGGCTCACACCGTGGCCTGGGGCCAACCGCGCCGTGGGGGCGCTGCTGATCGGCGGCAGCGCCTGGTGGTTCTTCGCCAGCGGGGACCGGGCTACTCCTTTCCCACTGCTGGAAGGCAGCCAGCAGGGCGGCACCTTCCTCTTCGCAGCCATCGTCGCGACCTGGGCCACGGTTTTTCTCATCCCTCTCGTCTCCCGAGCCTGGCGACGGCGCGCGCCTGCCGCGCCCCCCACAGGCAGCCGCGGCCTGGAGTCGCTGCGCGCCCGCTCCTACTGGCCACGGAGCTACAGAGGGGACGACCGTGGCGGCTGATACGGCCATCCTGCTCTGGCTCAACAGTTTCGTGGGGCATCTGCCCTGGCTGGACCGCGCCGTCTCCCTGGCGGTCAGCGACTACTTCGTGCCCACGACCCTCGCCCTGCTGATGGTGGGCCTGTGGTACTCGGGGCGCAGCGAGGCCCAGCGGGAGCGGGGCCAGCGGGCGGTGGCCGACGCGGCCGTGGGCCTGGGCTTTGCCAACCTGGCAGTGACCGTCCTCAACCACTTCTATTACCGGCCGCGGCCCTTCGTGGAGCACGAGCTTAGGCTGCTGTTCTACCAGCCTCCCGACTCCTCCTTCCCCAGCAACCCGGCGGCCGTAGGCTTCGCTCTGGCCACTGGCATCGCCCTCAGCCACCGGCGCCTGGGTGGCGTGATGCTGGCCCTGGCCTTCCTGTGGACTGCGGGACGGGTATACGCCGGCGTCAACTTCCCCTCCGATGTCGTTGCCGGCGGCGCCATCGGCGCCCTTTGCTCGGTCCTGGCCCATGGCTTCCTCCCGCTCCTGGAGCCCGGGCCCACCATAGTGCTGAACGCCTGGCGCCGAATCTACCTGGCCTGACACGGTTTGACCCCTCTGCCGTTGCCTGCCATACTGTCCAGGCACGCGCGAGGAGGGCCATGGCGCTGGCGGAGAGAATACTGGAGGATCAGAAGGGGGCGATGCGCGCCGGCGACGAGCCGCGCCGGGACGCCCTGCGCCTGCTGCGCTCGGCCATCGGCTACGCCGAGATAGACGCCGGCCACACCCTGAGCGACGAGGAGACGCTGGCCGTCATCGCCAGGCAGGTGAAGCAGGTGCGCGAGAGCATCGAGGGGTTCCAGCAAGGCGGACGCCAGGACCTGGTAGCGAAGGCGGAGCAGGAGCTGGCCGTGCTGCAAGGCTACCTGCCGCAGCAGCTTTCAGCCGCCGAGGTCGCGGCGGAGGCCCGCAAGGCCATCGCCGAGGTGGGCGCCCAAGGGCCCCGCGATATGGGCAAGGTCATGGGCGTGCTGATGCCTCGTCTCAAGGGCCGGGCCGAGGGGCGCGAGGTGAGCGCCACTGTGGGTCGGCTCTTGGCCAGCGGCGCCGGAGGTAAGGGCACATGAGCGCTGGAATCATAGCCATCATCGTGGTCGTAGCCCTCGTCGTTCTGGCAGGGCTGTTCTTCCTCCTCACTTACAACGCCCTGGTCAGGGACCGCCTGCGCTGCCGGGAGGCCTGGTCGGGCATAGATGTCCAGCTCAAGCGCCGCTCCAGCCTGGTCCCGAACCTGGTGGAGACGGTGAAGGGCTACGCCAAGCACGAGCGGGAGGTCTTCGAGAACGTGACCAGGGCGCGGGCCGCCCTGATGGGCGCCCAGACGCCGCAGCAGGCCGCCGAGGCCAACAATCTGCTGACGGCCACCCTGAAGACCCTCTTCGCCGTGGCCGAGGCCTACCCCGAGCTCAAGGCCAACCAGAACTTCCAGCAGCTCCAGGCCGAGCTCTCCGACCTGGAGGCCAAGATCGCCTATGCCCGCCAGTTTTACAACGGCAATGTCCTGAGCTACAACACCCGCCTGCAGACGGTGCCCAGCGCCTTCGTCGCCAACCTGTTCAGTTTCAAGGAGGAGGGGTTCTTCGCCGCCACCGAGGCCGAGCGGGCGGATGTCAAGGTCAGCTTCGCTTCCTAGGCTCAACATCTACGACCAGATCGCCGCCAACCGGTGGCGGAGCTTCCTCCTTATCGCCTTCTTTGCCCTCTTCGTCGTCGCGGTAGTGGAGGTCATCGGCCTCGCCCTGGGCGCTCCCCTGCCGCTCGCCCTGGTGGGCCTCGCCATCGCCATCGCCTCGGTGGGCTTCAGCTACTATTTCTCCGACTCCCTGGTGCTGGGGATCTCCCAGGCGCGGAGAGCGGAGAAGAAGGACGACCCGGAGCTCCACAACCTGGTGGAGAACCTGTGCATCGGCGCCGGGCTGCCGCTGCCCCGCATCTACCTGATAGACGACGGCGCCATCAACGCCTTCGCCACGGGGCGCAACCCTCAGCACGCGGCACTGGCCGTCACCAGGGGCGCGCGGCAGCGGCTCAGCAAGCTGGAGCTGGAGGGCGTCATCGCCCACGAGCTGTCCCACGTCCGCAACTTCGACATCCGGACGATGGCCATCACCGCCGTGCTGCTGGGGATGGTGGCCATCGCCGCCGACCTCTTCCTGCGCTGGACCTGGTACGGCGCGGGCGCCCGGAGCCGCTATCGCGGCAAGGGGGAGGGCGCCGGCGGGGCCGTCCTGCTCATTATCGCCCTGGCGCTGGCGATACTGGCCCCTATCGTCGCCCGCCTGATACACCTGGCGGTGTCGCGGCAGCGCGAGTACCTGGCCGACGCCTCGGGTGCCCTGCTGACGCGCTACCCTGAGGGGCTGGCCAGCGCCCTGGAGAAGATCGCCGGCGACAAGGACCCGCTGGACGTGGCGACGAAAGGCACGGCGCACCTGTTCATCTCGGACCCGTTCCTGCGCGTCAACCGCAGCAGCCTGAACAACCTGTTCTCGACCCACCCGGACATCGGGGACCGCATCCGCCGCCTGCGGGCCATGTGAAATGTGGACGGACTGCCTAGGAGGCCACGGGGTTTGCGGAGTCCCGATTTCTCGGGACTCTCTCGGTGGGTCTGGGGCCTACCCTGAACGTAGTCGAAGGGGTGTCCCACAGCCTCTCTTGACTCCCCCTCTCCCGCCGGCGGGAGAGGGGGAGTCAAGAGAGGCTGTGGGACACCCCTTCGACTACGTTCAGGGTAGGCCCCAGACCC
>JACQGV010000042.1 GCA_016199375.1 Chloroflexota bacterium
GGGGTACGCCGCCCACCGAAATGCGGTCAACGTTAGGCTGCCCAGCTAAGACTTGCTTGCAAAAAAGACCGTCATCACTAACGTTCGTGGTGAGCTTGTCGAACCACGGATCCGCGCCCTTCGACGGGCTCAGGGCAGGCTCTTTCCTGGAAGGGGGCATTTGAACCTGGGGGACACCCCCATCCTTCAGCCGGAGGACCGTCAGAGGGGCAAGGCCCCTCTGATTCCCCGTTTTCAGCACCCTGCTAGTAGCTGCGGCCCAGGGCCACTTCCAGGGCGCGGATCAAGGCCCAGCGGGTGTCGCGGGGGTCAATGACATCATCAATGTAGCCCGCCCCCGCTGCCTCCCAGGGCAGGCCGCCCTGCTCCCATTCGGCTATGTACTCTCCGTACTTCGCCTCCAGCGCCTCCTTGGTCAGGTTCTGCTCCGCCAGCTGCCGCCCGTAGGCCACCCGCACGCCTGCTTCCGGCGCCATGAAGCCGATGCGCGCCGTGGGCCAGGCGAAGGTGAAGGTGTTGCGCGCGTAGGAGCCCGACATCGCCAGGTAGGCCAGCCCGTAGGACTTGCGGACGATGACGGCGAGGCGTGGGACCTTGCAGGACGAGAGCGCGCCCATCAGGTCCATGATCTTGCTCACCACGCCGTCGGCCTCCTGCTGCTTCCCGATGAGCACCCCGGGCACGTCGTGCAGGAAGATGAGGGGGATGTTGAAGGTGTTGCACAGGGTCACGAACCTGGCCGCCTTCACCGCCCCCTCTACGTCAATGGCCCCGGCCTGGTAGAGGGAGTTGTTGGCTACGATGCCGACGCTGTGCCCGTCCAGACGGGCCAGGCAACAGACCAGACACTTGCCGAACTCGGGTTTGACGAGCAGATACTTGCCGTCGTCCACGAAGCGCTTGATGATGCGGGTCATGTCGAAGGCGCGGTTGGCGTTCTCAGGCACCACCGTCAGCAGCCCCTCGTCGCGTCGGCGCGGGTCGTCGCCCGTCCGGCGCACCGGCGGCGACTCCGACGCCCTGGACGGCAGGTAGCCCACCATCTCGCGCACCGCGGCCAGGGCCTCGTCCTCGGTCTCAGTCGCCATGTCAATCTGGCCGGTCTTGCGGGCGTGGAGCTCCCAGCCCCCCAGCTCCTCGTTGCTGACCTTCTCGCCGATGGACACCTCGATGAGGCCGGGGCTGGAGATGGAGATGCTGGAGCTCTTGGTCATCACCACCCAGTCCGACGACCCGGCGCGGAAGGAGGAGCCGCCGTAGCTGTTGCCGAGGACCGCCGTCAGGAGCGGGACCCGGTTCTCAGGCGGCACGCTCTTGCTCCCACCCACGCCGCCGCCCCCGCCGCCGACGCGGGCGATGGCCCAGCCCATCAGGTTGTGGATGCGCCCGCCGCCGCCCTCGGCCAGCTCTATGTGGGGGTAGCCCCTATCGTGGGCGAAATTGCTCACCCGCCCGTTCTTGCGCCCCGCCGCCTCGCTGCCGTCGGAGCCGGCCAGGACGGTGGAGTCGTTGGCGGAGACGGCGACGATGCGCCCCTCGATCTTGCCGTAGCCACAGATGACCCCATCGCCGGGCGTGCGGAGGGCCCATTCCGGCTCCGGGGCGTGGGTGAACATCCCCGTCTCGAAGAAGGTGCCCGGGTCCAGTAGCCTCTCGATGCGCTCCCGGGCGGTGAGCCTGCCCTTGGCATGCTGGCGAGCCACCCGCTCGGGCCCGCCCATGGCCAGGGCCCAGGCCCGCTTGCGCTCCAGTTCCGCCATATCTTCCTTGATGCCCATGCTTGCCTCCGTGGAGGGATTTGGTTTCCCCGCTCTCTCCGAGGGTGTAGAATACCGCCGTCGTAGCAGCCATGCAAGGAAGGAGAGCTATGGGGTACGAGACAATCCTGGCAAGCAAGGATGGCACCGTGGGCACGGTGACCCTGAACCGGCCCGAGAAGCTGAACGCCTATACGAACAAGATGGGGGCGGAGATTGTGGAGGCCTTCCTGGCCTTCGATGCTGACCCTGAGGTCCGGGCCGTGGTGCTGACGGGGGCCGGCCGCGGATTCTGCGCCGGCCTCGACATGGCGGAGGCGGCGGCCAATTCCCAGGCCAGCGGCAGCGCCGCGGCGCGGCTCCTGGCCGGGGGGCGTGTGCCCTTGAACAAGGTGGTGCAGGAGATGCGCAAGCCGGTCATCGCTGCCGTCAACGGCGTGGCCGTGGGCATTGGTTTCACCCTCCCTCTGGCCTGCGACATCCGTATTGCCGCCGAAGAGGCCCGCATCGGCCTGATCTTCGCCCGGGCGGCCCTGGTCCCGGAGCTGGGCTCCACCTACCGCTTGCCCCGGCTCATCGGCCTGGGACGGGCCCTGGAGCTGTGCTGCACCGGCCGCACGGTGGATGGCAAAGAGGCGGAGCGGCTGGGCCTGGTGAACAGGGCGGTGCCGCTGTCCAAGTTGCCGGAGACCGTGAAGGAGCTCACCGACCAGATAGCCGAGTGCGGTCCCCTGGCGGTGGCCTTGACCAAAAAGGGCCTGTACCAGGGCTCCATCGCCGACCTGGACACGGCGGTCTCCTTCGAGGGCATAACCCTGGACACCTGCTTCAAGTCTGAGGACTTCAGGGAATATCTCCAGTCGTTCAAGGAGAAGCGCAAGCCCGTCTTCAAGGGCAGGTAGGCGCAGCTCCACTCGGGGACACCGAAACAACCAGAGGAGCCCATAAAAGTGGCGCTATCCCTGGCGGCGCGGCGAGCGCGGCAGCACTTCGATGAGCGGGCCCCTCTCTATGACCGGGAGCTGGGCCGCCGGGAGCCCAGCTATCGCCGCGTCCTGCAGGCGATGTTGTGGCTTCTGGACATGCCCGCCGATAGGCCCGCGCATATCCTGGAGCTGGGCGTCGGTACGGGGAACCAGACGCGGCTGCTGCTGCGCCAGTTCCCAGCCTGCCGGGTCACCGGCTACGACGTGTCTCCGGCGATGCTGGCGCGCGCCCGGCGCAAGCTGGCCCCCTTCCGTGGTCGCGTCAAGCTTGTCGTGGGCGACTTCGGCGCCGGGCTCGCCGGTGGCCCCTACGACGCCGTCCTCTCGGCCAACGCCATCCATCACGTCCCGCGCCCCCGGCTGGGGGCGCTCTTCCAGCGCCTTTTCGAGCTGCTGCGCCCCGGTGGCCAGGTCGTGATCGCCGAGCCGTTCTGGCCGGGGGACGAGGCGCTGGGGGACCTCTACTGGAAAGCCCGTCGGCGCGCGCTGGCGGCGGCCGGCATCGAGGTGCGCGACCACGACCGTGCCCTGGCCCGGCAATCGTCTCACGGTGGCGGGCACCAGGTCACAGTGGAAGAATACCTGCGGCGGCTGCGCCGGGCTGGCTTTGCGGAGGTGGACTGCCCCTGGCGGGAGCTGGGACGTGGCATCGTCCACGGCCGCCGGCCCCGTAGCTGAGCGCGCGGGCCGGCTGCGCGGCTTTTCCATCTTACCGGTTATCCCGAGAATCGGCTTGCCGAATTGCTTTCACCCTCACTCTGGCCCTCTCCCTTGATATAATGGCCTCAGGGAGACGAACCATGGCCAAGTATCCCGACGGGTACTTTTCTGGCCTGATCTGGCTCCCCTATTGGCGCGACCACCCCCCATCCCCATCTGGCGCAACGTGAACGCCACCTTCATCACGTTGCCCGAGCTCCAAGCTTTGGCGGACCCCTATCCGCCGAAGATAGAGTGGATACCGTGAGGATACTTCCGGTGTTCTTTTCGCTTCTGCTCCAGGCTGTGCTGCTCGCGGGCCTGGCCTGCCAGGCTCCCACGCCCACTCCGACCGCGACGCCCCTCCGAGCAGCCACCCCTACCCTGCCTCCGTCTCCGACGCCCACGGCGACGACCATGCCCACTGTCACACCGATGACCACCCTCCCTGCGGAAGGGGAACGCGTGGGATGGCCGGAGCCGGCGCGAAGCGGAGGGTGGCCTCCGCCCAGGGACGGCTACTTCTGGGTCTGGGTCGAGATCCTTCAGGCCGTTCCAGGCTCCAGCACCGTCAGGGTGCAATCACTTGGGTCCGCGGCGGGACGGGTGTACTGGGTGGACTTCGTGGAAAGCCATAAGGCAGGCAGCTGGCTCGGCCTTTTCGCGGAGACGCCCTACCCTGGCTGCTCGCGCTTCGCACTCTGGGTGGGTCCCGACCTCCAGATCGGAGTGCAGGGGAACACTTTTACCAAGGCAAGCCTGACCCTCTTGGTTGATCGCGACCTCTTTGTGGTCGCCTATTTCGTGCCCGCCATCGGCGGGGACTGTACGCTGGTACCGCCCCTCCCAACTCCAGCGGGACCACAGTGAGGAGATAGCGCGGTGGCAGCCCACCACATCACGACCGACGTGAAGATCACCAACCCCGCCACGCACACCACGGCCCTGATCGCGGCGGAGTATGTAGACGTCAGTTTCGACATCTTCAACTGCTCCTACGCCGAGGACGTGCACGACAATGTTGTTCTGCCACTGGGGCTGCCCCCGCCCGTCCTTCCCGCTGAAGGACCCGCAACGGCACGACGGCCCTGAGATACGACGCAAAAGGCTGGCGATAGAGAATCTGGGGACACCCCAGACCCCGGCAGGGGGCAGAGCCCCCCTGCACCCCCAACGCCTGCTGAGTGACGATGGAAGTTTTGTAAAGGATTTGCGAATCAGGACACTAGGTGTCGAGTCGCTTGTAGTAGGCCGCCGAGACGACCTGGATGTCCGCCATCCGTCCCTGGGCCCGCGCCTCCTTCAGCACCTGCCCGAGGGCCTTGCCCGCCGCTGCCACGTCGTCGGTGTCCAGCTCGTAGACGGCCAGATAGCGGGCGTCGCCGGGCTTGGGGTCGGCGTGCTGGTAGCGGGTGGCGGCCACGAAGCCCGGCGTCTTCAGCACGTCGGGCACGTGGACGGTGTCGTACCAGCGGTTGAACTCGGCATCGGTCATGGGCGGCTTGGGGTTGGTGAGGACTAGAAAGACGGCCCTGGTGCGCTGGTCGGACATGGCAGCTCCTTCCTTCGACTAAGCTCTTGGCGTCATTGGGCCGGGATAGTAGCGGAGGCCGCATCCTGCGCTGGCTGCTGCGGCCGCCGCGCCAGGGCGAAGAGCAGCGCAGAGGTCAGCGCGGCGCCCACAATGGCGAGGAAGGCGGCGCGGTAGCTGCCGGTGGCGTCGTAGAGCAGGCCCGAGACGAAGGGGCCCAGCCCGAAGGAGAGCATGGAGATGGGCGCGAAGGCCCCCCTGATCGTCCCCAGGAAGGTGCGGCCATAGTACTCGGGCCAGATCATGTTCTGGATGACCGGTATGGCTCCCGTCGTGAGGCCAGCGCATACGGCGTAGGCGAAGGCCAGGGCCGGCGTGCTGGCGTAGGCCAGCACCACGAACGCCCCGGCGCTCAGCACCGCGTTGACGACGGCGCAGAGCCGGACGCTCACCCGCTCGATGATGAGCCCCCAGATGGGCTTGGCGGTCAGGGCGCAGAGGGAGTAGGTCGTCGCCACCGTGGTCGCCAGCGTCCGCGAGAAGCCCTGGTCGGCGAAATAGGCCAGCTGGTGGAACAGAATAGTGGCGATGGTCAGACCCAGGAGGTTGGAGGCGAACAAGAGCAGCCACAGGGTCGGAGTCCGCGCTGCCTGCCGCACGGTCCAGCGGGGCTCCTCAGGCAGCGCCGCGCGGGCACCGGATGGGTGGCCCGGAAGGGAGGGCGTCGCCGCGTCGCCGTCGGGCCGCAGCCCCAGGTCCTCGGGCTGGCGGCGCATGAGAAGGAGCGCCGCCGGCGTCACCGTCGCCATCACCAGGACGCCGATGAGGGCCCAGGCGAGGCGCCAGCCCAGCACGCTCGCCAAGACCTGAGAGAGGGGCGTGAACACCACGCCGGCCAGGGAGATGCCCAGGGCGGCCAGGGCTACCGCCCGCCCGCGCCGGCGGATAAACCACTTGGCCACCGTCGCGCTGGTCACCAGGCCGCTGCTCATCCCCATCGCCAGGGAGAACCCGACTCCGAACAGCACGTAGAACTGCCAGATGGCGTGGACCTGGCTCAGGAGGATCAGCGTCGCCCCGCCGATGATGCCGCCCGCGGCCATCAGGACGCGCGGCCCGTGGCGGTCCAGGATCGGCCCCACGATGGGGCCCACGAACATGCCGGTGAGGGAGCGCATGGTGGGCGCCAGGGCGATGGCGCTGCGGCTCCAGCCCATCTCCTTGGTAATCGGGACCAGGAAGACGGCCAGGGCGTAGGTGCTGGGGCCCAGCATCATCAGGTCGCCTACAACGGACGAGACGACGATCCACCAGCCGTGGAAGAGCTTGCGGCGAGGGGCTGGCCCAGGCCCTTCGACGAGCTCAGGGAGAGCGGTGGTCTCTGCCATGCGCCTCGCTTCCGGCCCAGCAGGGCCGCGGGTTGGCGCCATTTTACATCAGCGACGCCCGCTTGTACGTCCTCAACCGTCTACCGAAGCTAGCTGGATGCTTGACACACAGTTAGTATGCTGATAGTTTAGATACAGGGCGAATCGCATTTGGGTATCACATAGATAGGAGACAAGCATGGCACGGCTGGTGGAGTCGCGTAAGGATGTGGAGGGTACGACGCAAAAGCTCAACCAAGAACTCGGCAACAGTCCAGATTTGCAACGCCGCCTGGCCTACGCTAGAGGCTGGTACTACTTGCCAGAGCTGGACGCGGTTGGGTTTAGCAAGTTCATTGGATACGCCGACATGACCGTTGAGAGGTAC
>JACQGV010000043.1 GCA_016199375.1 Chloroflexota bacterium
GCGGCTGCCCCATTGCGTGAACCCGGAGGTGTACCGATGAGCATCCAGCGGCCCACTCCCCCGACAGACCCAGCCCAGGCACCGGAGAGCGACCACGTCCGGGCCATCGCGGAAGGAAGGCGGGCAAGCCTGGCGCCGGCGGTGGCGGAGCTCATGGCCGGCGCCATTGACATGCACGTCCACGCCGGGCCCGACCCCAGGGTGGAGCGGCGCCAGGATTGGCTGGAGCTGGGCCGGGACGCGGCGGCCGCGGGCATGCGGGCCCTGGTCTTCAAGAGCCATGACTACCCCACGATACCCGCGGCAGCCCTGGTGAACCGGCTGCTAGCGGGCGTGAGGGCGCTGGGCAGCGTCACCCTCGACCTGGAGGTTGGGGGCCTGAACCCTCAGGCGGTGGAGGCCTCCGCCAGGATGGGGGCGCGGGTCGTCTGGATGCCCACCCTGACCTCGGCCCACGACCGGCGCAAGCTGGGACTGCCGGGTGCGGGCGTCGCGCTCTGCGACGGCGACGGCAGGCTGCGGCTGGAGGTGGGGGAGATCATCGCTCTGGCCAAGGAGCACAACCTGGTGCTGGCCACGGGCCACATCTCAGCCGAGGAGACCTACGCCCTGGTCCAGGCCGCGCAGCGGGAGGGGGTGTGGAGGCTGGTGGCCACCCACGCCCTGCTGAAGCGGGTGGGGGCCGGGCTATCCCTGGCGCAGCAGCGGGAGCTGGGGGAGCGGGGCGTCTTCATCGAGCAGAGCTTCATCGGGGTCATGCCGGCCTTCTACGGCTACAGCGTGGCCGAGCTAGCCGAGGCGGTCCGGGCGGTGGGCCCGGCGCAGACGGTGCTGAGCACGGACCTGGGGCAGTACGTGAACCCGCCACCGGTGGAGGGCTTCCGCATGATGCTGGCGGCGCTCCTGGGCGCCGGCGTCGCCGCCCCTGACCTGGCGACGATGGTGAAGGCGAACCCGGCCCGCCTGCTGGGGCTGGAGTAACGCCCATGCCCGCAAGGGTCGCCTCGAAGGCAGGCCCCGTGGCCGCCCGGCGCGGCTTTGCCACGGGGGCCCAGGCCCTCGCCAAGGTTGACCCCATCCTGGCTGCCATCATCCGGCGGGTGGGGCCCATCGCGCTGCCCCCTCCGAGAGACCCGTTCTTCGCGCTGGTGCGCGCGATCCTGTACCAGCAGCTCGCGGGGAGCGCCGCCGCCGCTATCCTGCGCCGCACCCTGGCGCTGTACCCGAAGAGCGACTGCCCGACACCGGCGGCGCTGCTGGCTACGGGCGAAGAGGCTCTACGCTCCGCCGGCGTCTCGCGCCAGAAGGCAGCATACCTGAAGGACCTGGCCGCCAAGTTCGCCGACGGCACCCTCTCGCCGGCGAAGCTCCGCAGGCTGCCGGACGACGAGCTGGAGGCAGCCCTTACCTCGGTAAAGGGCGTGGGGCGCTGGACGGCTGACATGTTTCTCATCTTCACCCTGCACCGCCTGGATGTGCTGCCGGTGGGCGACCTGGGCCTGCGCAAGGCCGTGATGCGGGCCTACAGCCTGCCTGGGCCGCCGACGCCCGCGGAGCTGATGGCGATGGGCGAGCGCTGGCGCCCCTACCGGTCGGTAGCCACCATGTACCTCTGGCGCGGAGCGGATGCCCCCTAAATGGGCCTCCTTGCGCCGGAGCAGGGGGGCCACTAGACTGGGGGCATTGTGGCAGGTGAGCGACGGCAACGGTGAGCGACGTGGCGACGGTGAAGGCGACGGCCGACCGGCTGCGCGAGAGCGTGGAGCGGGTCATCGTCGGCAAGCGCGAGGCCGTGGACCTGGCGCTGGTGGCCCTGCTCTGCGCCGGCCACGTGCTCGTCGAGGACGTGCCTGGGATCGGGAAGACGACCCTGGTCAAGGCCCTGGCCCGCTCCCTGGGCTGCTCCTTCCGGCGCATCCAGTTCACCCCCGACCTGATGCCGGCGGACATCACCGGCATCAACTACTACAACCAGAAGTCCGGGGAGTTCGAGTTCCGTCCGGGCCCGCTCATGGCCCAGATTGTCCTGGCGGACGAGATCAACCGCGCGACGCCGCGCACCCAGTCGGCGCTGCTGGAGGCCATGGAGGAGCGCCAGGTGACCTTGGATGGGGTCACGATGCCCCTGCCGCGCCCCTTCCTGGTCTTTGCCACCCAGAACCCGGTGGAGCTGGAGGGCACCTTCCCCCTGCCGGAGGCCCAGCTTGACCGCTTTCTGCTCCGCCTGGCCCTCGGCTACCCCTCCGAGGCCGACGAGGGGCGCATCCTGGTCCGCTTCGACGCCGAGAATCCCCTGGAGCGCTTGGAGCCCGTGGTCTCCGAGCGGGAGCTGCTGGCGCTCCAGTCGGCGGTGGGCCAGGTGAAGGTGGAGGACTCGGTGCGTGACTACGTGGTGGCGCTCAGCCGGGCGACCCGGAAAGGCCGTGGCGTGGAGCTGGGGGCCAGCCCCCGGGCGACGCTGGCCCTGTACCGCAGCAGCCAGGCCCGGGCGGCCCTCCAGGGTCGGGACTATGTGCTGCCCGACGACGTGAAGGCGCTGGCGCCATCGGTGCTCGCCCACCGCCTGCTGTTGGGCGCCGAGAGCCGGCTGCGGGGCCATTCGGCGGCGGACGCCGTGAAGGAAGTCCTGGACCACACCCCGGTGCCGGTGCTCTCGGGGGTGGCGACAGCTCCCGCCCCCGGTGAGCCGGCGGGACAGGCTGACTTCCGGCGCCCCTCTCAGCAGGGCCGCTAGCCAGGCGCTGGGAGCGTGCGGGGTCGCGTCCCAGGCGACTGCTCCCGGGCGTAGTGTATCGAAGGCTCCCTCTGCAGCCAGGGAAGAAGCCGCGTCCAGCCTTGCGGCTAGATGTACAATGCGCTGATGGGCCCCGGGCGGTCTGGTCCTGGGGTCACGCCGAGGAGGGAATCCACGCCCAGCCACTCTGAATCAATCGGCGCGCGGTCGCGCAACGAGCGAGTAATCGTGGCGGACGGCCAAACGATCGGCGCCACTTCTCCTGGCGCCGCCTCGACGCCGCTGTTGGCGTCTGCCCAGGCAGCCACCGCAGGCGCTGGACCGGCCGAAAGCATCGGCACGTTTCACGCGCTCGGGCTGAGGGACTATCGTCTCCTCTGGATTAGCAACCTCTTCGCCAGCGCGGGAATGTGGATCCAGATGGCTACACTAGGGTGGGTGGTGTATGACCTGACTGGTTCGGGCACCTTGCTGGGTGCCATGAACGGCACCCGTGCAATACCGTTCTTGTTGCTGGCCCCGCTAGCAGGTGTGGCGGCAGACCGCATGAACCGCCGCGCCATCATGCTGGGAACCCAGGTCGTAACGGTGTTGATAGCACTGGGGCTGGCCATCGGGCTGGCGCTGGACCGGGTTATCATTTGGCACCTGTTCGCGTTCAGCTTCATCAGCGCTGCGGTCCAGGTCTTCTACATGCCGGTACAGCAAACCGTGGTGTTTGACCTGGTGCCCAGGCGCGTGGTCCCCAATGCGGTAGCGCTCGGCAGTGCCGCCTTCAACATTACTCGCGTGTTAGGGCCCAGCATTGCGGGTTTCTTGATTGCAGGGCTGGGGCCGGAAGGCAATTTCTTTGTCCAGAGCGCCGCCTACATGGGGGTGGTCATAAGCATTGCGATGATTACCTTCCCCGTCAGGCTGGCCCCTCCTGGCGGGCCCTCCGTAGCGCGAAATATAGCGGAAGGATTCCGCTACGTGGTTAAGGACCGCACAACCCGGGTGCTGCTGATGCTTGCGATCATTCCACCCCTGCTCATAATCCCCTCCATGATGGCGCTCATGCCCGTCTTTGCCAAAGATATCTTCCATAGCGGGCCTACCGGGCTGGGGCTGCTCCTGTCTGCCTCCGGCTTGGGAGGATTGCTGGGCGCGCTCTTCACGGCTTCTCTGGGTCGCTTTGAGCGGCGTGGCCTGATGCAGCTCGGGGTACTGTTGCTGGCCAGCAGCGCGCTCTTCGCGTTCGGGTTTACGCGCTCTATGGGAGCCGCCCTGCCCTTGCTGGTGGTGGCAGGTTTCGGCGAGATGATCTACATGACTACCAACCAGACCATGCTGCAACTTTCAGTGCCAGACCACATGCGCGGACGCGTAACCAGCCTCTTCATGCTGACCATGGCGCTGATGCCGGCAGGGGCCATGTTGTTTGGCGGCGCGGCAGACCTGGTTGGTGCCCCAGCGGTGGTAAAGGGAGCCTCCGCTGCGGCGCTGGGGCTAGGGTTGCTCTTGCTAGTCTTCGCGCCCCGGGTGCGCAACCTCCGTCTCAGCCAGGTCGGCTCTGCCGCCGCCAGCGCCCATCCGCCTGCGGGCAGCGGGGCCTAAAGACCCTGGCTAACTCATCAGCACCCGCCGGCTCGCAGCCACCCTGCTGCGCTGTGACGGCCGCTGCGAGAACGAGTTGGCCGAGGGGAGCCTAAGCTGGAATCGAAAGCGGAGCAGGCCCCTGCCAAGAGGTCGGGGAGCGCATGATCGCCAGTACCCTCTACTACTCGCCTGGGGAAGGGGTGCGCCAGGTCCTCTCGGCTGACGAGGTCAAGCACCTCCTGCAGCGGCGCGAGGGCCTGCTGTGGCTCGACACGCAGGGCACCTCGCCCGAGGACGCCCGGCTGCTGGCGGATGCCTTTCGCTTTCACCCTCTCGCTATAGACGACTGTCTCTCCACTGCCATCCACCCGCCCAAGGTGGACGAGTTCGAGGACCATATCTTTGTCATCGTCCACGGGGCGAAGCTGGACGGTGGCTCCGCGGTCGCCGAGACCACCGAGCTATGCCTGTTCCTGGGCGAGCACTTCGTAGTCACGGAGCATGATCTCCCGCTGCCCATCGCGGCCGAGCTCAGGGCACGTTGCCAGGAGGACGGAGGCCCCATGCGCCGGGGCGCCGACTTCCTGGCCCACGCCCTAATTGATGGCGTGGTGGGCCAGTTCCAGCCCACCGTGGAGGGGCTGGCCTTGCGGGGCGCTGAGCTGGAGGAGGCGGTGGTGGACGATCCCCGGCCGGAGCAGCTGCGCGAGGTGAGCGCGCTGCGCCGGAGCGCGGTGGCCCTGCTGCGGGTCATCGCCCCCCAGCGGGAGGTGCTGCACCGCCTGAGCCTGGGCGACTACCCGTTCGTAGGCAAGACGGCCCGGGTGTACTTCAGCGACGTCTACGACCAGCTCTGGCGCATCGAGGAGGAGGTGCTGTCCCTGCGCGAGCTGACGGAGAGCGCCCTGAACATCTACATGTCCTCCATCTCCAACCGCCTCAGCTCGGTGATGAAGGTGCTCTCCATCATCGCCACCATCTTCCTGCCGCTATCCCTGGTGGCGGGGTTCTTCGGCATGAACTTCGGCTACATCCCCGGGCTGGCGCTGCGCCAGGGCTATCTTATTGCCCTGGGGATCATGGTCGCCCTGGCGCTGGTGATGCTGTACCTCTTCCGCCGCCAGCGCTGGCTTTAGGCTGCCCTGGCTCTGTTGACACCCCTGCTTACAAGCGCTTTCTTCCCACCCTCGCAACGTCCCTGGGTTTGAGGGGATAACCCTCAAGCTCTCTGCGCCCTCGCAACGGCGCGCGCCAGGGCGCGCTGCGCCAGCACCTCCGTGAGGTGCAGCCGGAACTCCGCTGAGGCGTGGAGGTCGGAGAGGGCCTCTGCGCCGATGGCGCCGGGGGCGCGCGCCGCCGCTGCGGTGATTTTCTCGGGCGTCGGCTCCTTGCCTAGCAGCGTCGCCTCGGCCCGGGCGGCCCGCACCGCCTTGGGCCCAGCGCCCGTGATGCCGATGGCCACCTGAGAGCAGCGGCCCCGACGGTCCAGCGTCACCAGGGCCGCCACGCCGACCACGGCGAAGCGGGAGGCCTTGTTGGCGAACTTCTCGTAGGCGGCCCCTGATCCCTGTTTCAGAACGGGCACCGCTATCTCTGCC
>JACQGV010000035.1 GCA_016199375.1 Chloroflexota bacterium
AGGACTTGTTCAACGAATCTCAGAACAGGACACTAGCCTGGCTCGAAGTCTCTATGCGGGGAGCGTGAAGGACCAGCGTCCGTCGTCGCGCCGGCGCGCCACGCGGCCCGTCTGCACCAGGTGCTCCAGGTGGGCCAGGGTCTCGCCCAGGGCAGCGCGATGCAGCCAGTAGCTCATCTGCTCCCAGCTCCCCACGTTCCAGTGGATGCGGGAGGCTATGGCGTAAGAGGTGGTGTGCCCGATCCTGATAGCCTTCAGTATCTCCTCGCAGCGCTCCTCGTGGTGGGCGACGAGCTCGTCCACCCGCCGGGCCAGCCCGCCGAAGGTGTATTCATGGCCAGGGCAGATCAGCTCCACATCCAGGCCCTGCACCTTGCGGAGCGAGGCCAGGAAGTCGCCCAGGGGATTCCCGCTCTCCTCGCCATGGACAGCGATGCTGGGAGTGATCTTCGGCAGCACGTGGTCGCCGGAGAAGAGCAGCCTGCGCCGGGGGTCGTAGAGGCACAGATGGCCTGGGGTATGGCCCGGGGTCCACAGCAGGCGCACCGGCCCGCCCTTCAGCTCCAGGGTATCGCCGTCCTCGGCGACGATGTCGGTCTCCACCGTCTGCAAGTGCCCGCGCTGCATCCAGCGGGGCGGGCCGATCTGGCGGATATGCTCTTCGGGGAAGCCGTGGCTCAGCAGCCATTCCTGCATGCTCTCGACGAAGGCCTCCATAGTGGCATGGGGCCGCCGCATCCCCTTGGGCGGGTCAAGCCGGTGCATCACCAGCTTCGCGCGGGCGCGCTCCTTCACCATCCCCGCGCTCCCGTAGTGGTCGGGGTGAAAGTGGGTGCACATCACCAGGGTGATATCGCGGTAGTCAACGCCCGCCGCGGCCAGCTGCGCCGTCAGCGCCTCCTGGGAGGCCGCCGTATCCCACCCGGTGTCTATCAGGAGGTAGCCGTCGCTCCGCTCCAGGAGATAGACGAAGATGTATCCCAGATGGCGGTCGGGCAGGGGGAGCTTGAACTGGCGGACGCCAGGGAGAATCTCCAAAGGCTCTGCATCTTTCTAGCGGGCGCCGGCACGCATCAGGCCCCCGTGTTGACTTGTCCCTTGCGCCCGCGCTCCTGGTTACCAGCAGGGGTCAGGCCCCCACTTCGCGGCGGAACCGATAGTAGTCTACCACCCGCTTGAGGGTATCTGCGGCCCGCTGGAAGGTCGGGTAGGTGGCGATCCTCAAGCCCACCAAACGGTCGCGGAGCTGCACATACCGCTCGTGATGGTCCTCGCTGGAGGGCGGGCTCAGCACCATAAGGAAGGGCTTGGATGTGCTGTCCTTGAACGCCTGGAGCGCCGCCAGCAGCTCCTCCATCATCTTAGCGTCCCGCTCCCAGCGCCGGGCGGCGAGCTCCAGCACCACGTTATCAACGTAGGTGTCGTCCCGCAGCGTCTCCAGCATCTTCATGAGCAGCTCCACCGAGCGGAAGGTCGTGCCGGCATCCAGGGGATTGCGGTAGGAGCCGCCAATAATGTTGAAGAAAGACCCCAGCTTCTGGTACGAGGCTGCGGTGAGCTCCGGCACCCGCAGGCCCGCGCGGGCGAAGGCGTCGGTGATGGTGACGGAGCTGCCGCCGGCCATGGAGACCAACCCCACCCGGTCTCCGGTGCCGGGCTTCACCATCACTAGGGCCTTCACGGTGTCCACTAGCTCTTCCACGGTGTCGGCCCGGAGGACGCCGCACTGCCGCATGAGCGCCTCCCACACCGCCATGGACTCGGCCAGGGAGGCGGTATGAGAGGCCGTGGCCCGGGCGCCATCGGGCGTCTGGCCGCCCTTCAAGATGATGACGGGCTTCTTGGGCGCTATTTCGCGCACCAGCCGGAAGAACCGCCGCCCGTCCTTGATGCCCTCGATGTAGGCGCCGATGAGCTGGGTCTCCGGGTCGTCCTTGAGGAACTCCAGGAAGTCTGTGCTGTCCAGGACAATGGCGTTGCCATAGCTGACGGACTTGCTGACATGGACCCCGCCGGCCGCCGCTGCCTGGCTCAAGGCGACCAGGTTCGCCCCGCTCTGGGAGAGGAAGGCCACCGGGCCGCTCACTCCCCAGGCCTGCTCCGTGCTGTTGCGCAGGCCGATGCTGGGGACGTAGACGCCCATGCAGTTGGGGCCTATCAGGGGGAGGCCGGCGGCCACGGCCATCCCGGCCAGGGTCTGCTGAAGGGTGGTCCCTTCCTGGGTGCTGGTCTCAGCGAACCCGGAGGTGAAAAAGGCGACGGCCCCCACATTCTTCTTGATGCAGTCCTGGAGCACTCGGGGCGCCACGGCGCGCGGCACCGCCACCACCACGTAGTCAATCTCGCCCGGGATGTCCAGCAGGCTCTTGTAGTTGGGGACCCCCAGGGCCTCGATGCCAGGGAACTCCTGGGGGTCGAGCTGGACGGAGTAGACCTTGCCCTGGAAGTGGGCCATGCTCCGCAGCCACATATAGTCGGACTGCTTCTTGTCGCCCACCACGGCCACAGTGCGAGGGTTGAAGGCTCGCTGGAGCTTGGCTTTCAAGTCCGCGATCACGTGCTCTCCCGAGGGCAGCGCCGGACGCCATCAAAAAGAGGCGCGGTGCCGGCCTGACGACGCC
>JACQGV010000036.1 GCA_016199375.1 Chloroflexota bacterium
GGACCTCCCGCGGGGGGATAATCTCGCGGATCTCCACCGTGGTCACCTTCACCCCCCAGCGCTCCGTCACCTCGTCCAGCTTCGCCCTCAGCACCTGGTTTATCTGCTCCCGCTTGGCCAGGACATCGTCCAGGGAAATATCGCCCACCACCGCGCGCAGGGTGGTGGTGGCGATGCCCTGCGCCGCCCCGGCGAAGTTCATGACCTGGACGACGCTGCGCTCGGCGTCGAAGACCTTCCAGTAGATCAAGAAGTCAATGGCGATGGGGGCGTTGTCCTTGGTGATACAGGTCTGGCTGGGCACCTCGACAAAGACCTCCCGCAGGTCCATGCGCACCCCTTGATCAACGATGGGTATCAACAGGATCAAGCCCGGGCTCCCGAGCCGGTGGAAGCGACCCAGGCGGAAGACCACCATGCGCTCGTACTGGCGCACGATGCGGATGGCGCTGAGGAGCAGCAGCAGAGCGAGGAATGCCAGGATAAGGACGACGGCGATGGTGACGATGGTTCCTGTGCTCACGGACTGCCTCCCTCTTTTCCCAAGGTCTAGGTGTGGGCCAGGTTTGTGGCTGTACTAGTCTATAGCTTTCTCGTTGGGCTTGCTTGCATTGCCTCCTCTGAAGGCTAATGCCTCAGAGGTTCGCGCAAGACATACCTGGAGATGGCCTGGGAATTCATCCCATGAATGCCGAGAAAGTTGACCAGGTGGGGACCGGCAAACCCGTCGTAGCTAACCACCCACGCCTGTGGCTGGGTTGCCAGCACGGACTTTAGGTCTATGAACAGCCCTACGCGCGGCTTATCGGTGCGGTTGCTGGCCGTCCACTGCCTTGCATAGCTTACGCCTATTTCAGCGACCGCTCTCTGGTCGTTGGGGTCGGGCAGAGCATTGAGCGGCCGCTGAGCATTGATGGCAGTCAGAACCGCTTTGGTGTCAGGCCGGTTCAGGTTTGCCACCACATTGCCGGGGCTTATCTGGCCCGCGAAGCTCGCCGCCAGGTACTGGATGGCTGCCTTGTACGCCAGGCAGTCGCCGTGGGTGGCCAGGAGGGTCACGCCCGTAGACTCAACCGCGACGGCTAGGCTGCCCTCAACAGGCTCCGCCACGGCGCCAGCAGTCCGAATGACGAACCTGAAGGGCCTCAAAAACGCGTTGAGCCTCCCGTCCATACAGCTCACGATTGCGGCGCCTTGGCCCTGTTGGTCTGCCTCGGACCCGGCGGGAAGTTTCCCGTCAAGGTATGATTGCAGATACTTAACAACCTCGTCCGCAGTCATCTCATCCCCTTGCCGGGCGGGTGCGACACCCTCGGAGTCAGGTGTGGGAGCCCTCGCTTCCTCATTGTTCTGGGGCCGTCCTACCAACCCGGCGGACCTTCAGCACCAGCCCCTCCGCCGCCATCACCTCCACCGCCTCCCCCCGGCGCACCGGCTCGCCGTCCACCGTCTCGGCGCTCCAGAGCTCGCTGGCCGCCTGGACGGTCCCCCGCGGGGCCAGGTCTGAGGTGGCGACGCCGGTGGCGCCCACCGGGACGGCCAGCGCAGTCACGGGCGGCCGCCGGCGCGCCTGTATCACCGCCGAGATGTAGAAGATGAAGACGGCGAACACGGCCGCCGACACCGCGCCAATGAGCCAGGGACGGATGCGGATATCTTGCGGTAGCGCCGGGGCCACCGGCGTAAAGGGCGTGAACAGGAAGAAGGCGCCCAGCACAAAGGCCGCCAACCCCGCCAGGCCGAAAGCGCCGAAGCCGGGCGTCAGCGCCTCGATGACAAGGAAGATGATGCCCAGCGCCAGCAGCGCCATGCCACCCCAGTTGACGGGCAGGCTCCCCAGCGCGGTAAAACCGATGAGCAGCATGAAGGCGCCCATGATGCCGGGCACCACATGCCCTGGCACCAGGAACTCCAGCAGCAGCGCCAGGGAGCCCAGGGAGATGAGCAGAAAGGCGATGTCGGGGTTGGCCAGCACGTGGAGCAGGCGCTCCGGCCAGTTCATCGGGAACGCCTGCAGCTCCAGCCCCCGGCTCTCCAGCACCACGCTGCCCCTGGGCGTTGTCACGCGACGCCCGTGGAGCTGGGCCAGCAGCTCTGCCGGGGTGGCGGCGACTAGGTCTATGACGCCCAGCTCCACGGCCTCCGAGGCCGCAGCGGCCACGCTGCGGCGGACGGCCTCCTCCAGCCACTGGGCGTTGCGGCCGCGCTCGGCGGCTATGCCCCGGATCAGGGCGGCGGCATCGTTGGTCGCCTTCTCCGCCAGCGTTTCGGGCAGCTCCGCACCCACGCCGACGGGATGGGCGGCGCCCAGGTTCGTGCCCGGGGCCATGGCCGCCACGTTGGCGGCCGCTGCGATGAAGACCCCGGCCGAGGCGGCCCGGGCCCCAGCGGGGCTCACATAGACCACCGTGGGAACCTGGGAGTTGAGGAGGGACTGGACGATCTTACGCATCGAGCTGTCCAGGCCCCCGGGCGTATCGAGGCCGATCACCACCAGGGCTGCGCCCTCCCCCTCGGCCCGCTGCAGCCCCCGCTTCACATAGCCGGCCACGAAGGGGTCTATGATCCCTTCCACGCGCAGGTGCAGGCCGTGGGGCGGCGACGGGGCCATCGCTGCGGCGGCTACCTGGGACGCCGCGGCCCACGCCAGGCAGACAGCCCAGATGAGGAGAGCAAGGCGACGGCGCCAGGGTGCTAGCGACGGGACCAGGAGGGCCACAGACCCCTCCTTGCGGCTACCGGAGCCGGCTGATGACCACTGCCAGGCCGATGACGAGGCCCAGGACACCCAGCGGTTGAATTCCCGTGACGAAGAGCTGGGGCAGGTAGGCGACGACCATCCCCAAGGAGGCCACCGCCTGGAGCGCGGGGCCGCTCTTCAAGCGGGCGGCGCGTGTCGCCGCCTCCGCTATCAGGTAGCCCACGCCAGCAGCCACCAGGAGGTCGAGGAAGAGAACAAATCGCACGGCCTGGGCCAGGTAGAGCCAGGCGAACCCCAGGGCCAGGCCGGCGCCCACGGAGGCGGCCAGGCCCCGCACGATGAGAATGGGGGCTACATCGTAGGTCGGGACCCGCTTGAGCCGGGCGCAGTCGCGGCAGCGGGCTCCCACGGGCGTCTGGATAAAGCAGCGGGGGCAGATGGGCGTCTCGCACTTGGAGCAGCGCAGGGCCGTCTCCGTCCCCGGGTGGCGGGGGCACGGCACCGCCAGCCCGGGCGAGCCCGGCGGCGGCTTTGTTTCCGATGATTGGGCGGCTGCCACGGCGCCCTCCCCTGGCCACACAACTCCACTCCCTTGGCCGGGGCCACGGTGTCAGGTCTTGAGCGTTTCGGGAGCCGCCACGGCGAAGGTCAGCTCTCCCTGGGCCACCACCGTCTCGCCTACCTTGGCGACCCCTGTCCCCTTGCCCACGGGCCCCCGCATCTTGTCCATGGTGACCTCCAGCCGCAAGGTGTCACCAGGCACCACCGGCCGCCGGAAGCGGAAGTTGTTTATGCCGGCGAAGAGCCCCAGCTTCCCCCGGTGCTCCGGGTGGCTCAGCACGGCGACGGCGCCGACCTGGGCCAGCGCCTCCACGATGAGGACTCCGGGCATGATGGGGTTGCCCGGAAAGTGGCCCTGGAAGAAGTAATCGTTGGCGGTGACGTTCTTGATGCCGACCGCCCGTACCCCCGCTTCCAACTCGAGGATCCGGTCCACCAGCAGGAAGGGCCAGCGGTGCGGGATGATCTCCTGTATCTCCTTGGCCCCCAGGACTGTCATGGCACCTCCACATCGGCGCCCCGCTCCTTAGCGAGGAGGAGGAGGCGCTCCGCCGCCGCCAGGGGCACATCCACGGCACCCGGCAGAACTTCGTCGCTGCGCCCGAGGCCGTGATAGTCGCTCCCTCCCAGAGGGAGCAGGCCATGGCGCCGGCACAGCCCCAGGAGGTGGGCCTGAACATCAGGCGCATAGCCCTTGTAGTAGACCTCCATGCCAGCCAGGCCCGCCACCACCAGCTCCGGGAGGAGCCTCTCGGCCAGGCCCGGGCCCTCGTGCGGGTGCGCCAGGGCGGGGATGCCACCGACGCTCACTACTAACCCCACCGCCTCCGTGGGGCTCAGGCGGGCGCGCTCCACGTAGGCGGGACCCCCGAAGGCGATATAGCGGTCGAAGGCCTCCTGGACGCTGGCCACATGGCCGCCCTCCACCATGGCCTGGGCGACGTGGGGGCGTCCCACTGCTCCCCCTTTGCTCAGCTCCAGCACCCGCTCCCAGGAGATGCGGACGCCCTGGGAGGCCAGCTTCTCCACCATCCGTCTGCCCCGGGCCAGCCGGGAGGCCCGCAGCGATACCAGCGTCTCCTGGAAAGCGGGGGCGCGGTAGCGGAGGAAGTAGCCCAGGATGTGGATTTCGCCGTCGGGCACCTCGGTATTCAACTCGACGCCGGGGATAAGACGCAGGCCGGCGTGGCGGCGGGCGGCGGCGAAGCCCTCCGCCAGACCCTCCGTGGAGTCGTGGTCGGTGATGGCCATCACCCGCACCCCCTGGCGCGCGGCCAGCTCCACCAGCTCCGCAGGGGAGAGAACGCCGTCGGAGGCGGTGGTGTGAAGGTGGAGGTCAACCTGCATGGGGTCGGGCTCCCCTCCTATTCCAGCTCCCGGTCCACCCGCTCGATGGCGAGGGCGCGCCC